>JAFDCW010000540.1 GCA_019312705.1 Deltaproteobacteria bacterium | reverse complement strand
GACGCTTTTGGTAGCTGCCCCCGTGGCGGCGCAGAACGAGGATGACCCGGCCGTCGGCACGGATACGCGCGGCGGAGAGGCGAGCGGGGATGTCGCGACCCCCGAGGAGGCCGCCGAGAGCGTTGCCCTCTCCGACGAACAGGCCGCCGCCGAAGACGAGTTTGGCGACGAGGGCGGCCGGTCTTCTACGGACCCCTGGGAAGACCCCCACGAGGGCTACTACTTCCTCGGCGCCTTCTACCGGCACATCATCATTCCGCAGTTCATGCTCAACCTCTTCCTCGACGAGGCCTCGGGCTCGGACTTTCCGGCCTTCGGCATCGACCTCACCTACCGCAAGGACGGCTTCGACATCGTGGGCTCGCTCTGGTTCATGCGGGCCGAGGGCCAGGGCCCGATGCGGGCGAGCGGCGATCCGGTCGAGGACACGGAGTGGGTCGAGACGGACATCTGGGGCGTATTCCTGTCGGGGACCTTCCTCTGGTCGACCGCCTTCAACGACATGTTCGCCCTCGAGTACGGCGTCGGCATCGGCGTCGGGTTCATCACGGGGGATGTGTACCGGTGGGAGGCGTATCCGGACTCCGGCGGGAACTACCAACGTTGCAACGGCCCAGGAAACCCCGACCCACGCTTCTGTGGCCCACCGCCGGCGTCGTTCGAAGGACAACAATGCTCCGGCGGCAACGAGCACTACGGCTGCAATGAGGGCAAATGGTCCGAAGGCGGCGACGTGCCCAACGTCGTGCCCTGGTTCGCCATCCCCCACCTCGCCCTGCGCATCAAGCCCATCAAACAGATGATGATCCGCGTCGAAGGCGGCTTCGGCCTAGGGTTCTTCGCAGGGTTCTCCGCCGCCTACGGCTTCTGACCAATGTCGCTCACTCACGCCATTCGCCGGCTTACGTCCTCGTCGCCGACCTCGAAATACCTTTGGTATTCCTTCGGCCGACGCCTGCGGGTGCGCTCGGCGACTGACGCAAGTGAACGACATTGGTTCTGATGTGCCCCCCGAGGCTCCACCTTGACCCGCCGGGGTCCCCATGAAAGAAAAGTCGACGTGATGCGACGAGCCTCTGTGACCACCCTCCTCCTGTCCCTGGCCCTCTTCGGTCTGGTGAGCGCCGCCTCTTCGGCGGCCTTCGCTCAGCCGGAGCAGCCCGACCCGCAACCGAACGCCGTGCCCCAGGCGACGGACCAAGCCGACCTGACCCCCGAGGACCGCACCCGGCGCGCCCAGGTGGTGGTGCGGGTCAGCGGCACCGAGATCACCGTCGGCGACGTCGAAGATCAGATCAACGCCCAGAGCCCGTTCCTCAGGGCGCGCTTCCAGGACCCGGCGCGGCTCCGGGACTTCGTCCAGCAGATGGTGCGCTTCGAGTTGATGGCCGCCGCTGCGGTCGAGAAGGGCTACGGCGAACACCCGGGCGTCGTGCGCACGCGCAAGCAGAACGCCGTCCAGCGCATGATTCGCGAGCGCTTCGAAGTGGACCTCACCCCCGACACCATCCCCGAGGCGGAAATCCGCGCGTACTACGATGGCAACGATGCGGAGTTTCATCGGCCCGAGATGGTCCGTGCGAGTCACATCCAGGTTGCGGCCCGCGAAGATGCGGTGGCCCTCATCGCCGAGCTCTCCGAGCAAGACGCTCGGGCGTTTCGACAGGCGGCTCGGGAGCACTCGGTCGACAACGAGACCAAGCTCCGCGGCGGCGACCTGCGCTACTTCACAGCCGAGGGGCAGGGCATGAACGCGGGGGACGCCGCCGTCGACACCGCCCTCGCCGAGGCCGCCTTCGCGCTCACCGAGGTCGGCGACATCACCGGTCAGCCGGTGGTCGTCGGCGACGTCTTCAGCGTCGTGAAGCTCACCGGGCGTCGCCCGGAGCAGCACCGCACCTTCGAAGAAGCCGAGCAAACGATTCGGTTGCGCACGTGGCGGACCCGGCGCCAGTCGGGCCTCGAAGGTCTCGTGACCGAGCTCCGCGAGCGCCTCGCCCCAGAGATCCACGACGACCGATTGGCCCCCATCCACCTCGACCCGCTCCCCGAGCCCGAAGGCGCCCCCGCCGCGGCCGAGCCCCCCCCCCACGGCGGAGCGCCGGCCCCGACACCGGCAGCCCCAACCGAGCAGCCAGCCCCGGCGCCCTGAGGGATGGGACCAGGGATGGGGACCCCCAGTCCCCCGGGACCCCCAAACACGGCCATGGGGACCGTTGACCCCACCGGGCGGCTTTCGGTATTCTCGCCGGCGAAGAGCCCCGCCCCATGGAGAATTCCCATACCAAGCTGACCTACCTCGATGGCCGCCCGGCGACGATTACCATTCGCCGCTGCCGGCTCCTGGTCACACGGAACGGCCGCACCGAAGAGCATACGTTCGACCGCGACGTCATCACCGTCGGCGCCACCGAGGACAACGACCTCGCCATCGGCGACGAGACCGTGAGCCGGCATCACTGCCGCATCTTGCTCGAAGGCGACGTCTTCATCATCAAGGACCTCGAGTCGACGAACGGCACCTCCGTCAACGGTGTGCGCATCCGAGAGGCCTGGCTCGAGCCCGATTGCATGATTCAGCTCGGGACCAGCGAGATGGTCTTCCAGCCCGTCGACGAGCGCGTGAGCATCGTGCCGTCGGACCGGCAGCGCCTCGGCGAGATGCTCGGACGCAACGAGCGCATGCGGGAGATCTACACCATCCTCGAGAAGATCGCGCCGACCGACGCGACGCTGATCTGTGAGGGCGAGACGGGGACCGGCAAAGAGGTCGTGGCTCGCACGCTTCACCAGCTGAGCCGCCGCCGCGAAGGACCCTTCGTCGTCTTCGACTGCGGGGCGGTGCCCGAGAATCTCATCGAGTCCGAGCTCTTCGGTCACGAAAAGGGCTCCTTCACCGGCGCCATCTCGACACGCCAGGGCATCTTCGAGATGGCCAACGGCGGTACGGTCTTCCTCGACGAGCTCGGCGAACTGCAGCTCGACCTCCAGCCGAAGCTGCTCCGGGTCCTCGAACAGCGCGAGGTGAAGCGCGTGGGCGGGGTGAAGCCTATCAAGGTCGACGTGCGCGTCGTGGCAGCAACGAACCGGGACCTCGAAGCCGAGGTCCGGGCCGGACGCTTTCGGGAAGACCTCTTTTACCGTCTGAGCGTCGTGCGCTTGATTTTGCCGCCGCTGCGCAAGCGCAAAGAAGACATCAGCCTGCTCATGAAGCACTTCCTCTCGACGGGACGCTACAACAAGACCAGCGACGGCAAGCGCAAGGTCAGCGGCTTCAGCCGCACGGCCCTCGAACGCATCATGAGCTACGACTGGCCCGGCAACATCCGCGAACTGCACAACGTCGTCGAGCGCGCGGTGAGCTTCGCCGACACGGACACGGTAGAAGTTCGGGACCTGCCCGACCACATCGCCGGCTCCCGAGCCTCCCTCAGGCCTTTGCTGCCGATGGATACTCAGGTCGAGAGCGTCGTGGGGGCAAACGGGGGCGCCTCGGGGCCCAGCGTGCCGCAGGTGAACTTCGACGAGGCGACCTTCAAGGACGCCAAGGAGCGCTGGGTTTCGTCCTTCGAAAGGGACTACATCGAGCACCTGCTCACTAAGAACGACAACAACATCAGCCACGCCGCCCGCGAGGCCGAGATCGACCGGAAGTACTTTCGTAAGCTCATGAAGAAGTACGGCATCGGTTCGTACGAACCGACCGACGCTTAGACCCGCGTCCGCAGCGAAGCGCCAATGCGCGCTGCGGGTCCCGGAAAGAACGCAACAGGAGGCCCGACGATGCCGAACCCCTTCTCCGACGAGCACCAGCTCTTCCGCAAGCAGGTCGCCGCTTTCTCTGAAAAAGAGCTCGCGCCCCACGTCGACCAGTGGGAGGAGGACGAGCTCTTCCCGAACTGGGTCTTCAAGAAGGCCGGCGAGCTCGGGATCCTCGGCGCCCACTACCCCGAAGACGTCGGCGGCGGCGGCGGCGACTTCTGGTTCAGCGTGGTGAAGTCCGAGGAGCTGCCCAAGTGCGGCGCCGCCGGGGTGACCATGGGCCTGCTCGTCCAGGCGGACATGGCTACGCCGTGCATCAACGAGCTCGGCACCAAGGAGCAAAAGGAAGAGTTCCTCACCC
>JAFDCW010000539.1 GCA_019312705.1 Deltaproteobacteria bacterium | reverse complement strand
CGCGAGTCGATCGGCCCCTTCCGGGTGACGGGCATCGTTGGGCGCGGCGGCATGGGCGCGGTGTACCGATGCGTCGACGACCAGGGCGTGGAAGTGGCGGTCAAGGTGCTGCTCCCGGACCGCACCCGGCCGGATATGCTCAAGCGCTTCGCCCGGGAAGCCGCGATCCGAATCGACCACCCAAATGTGGTCGAGGTCCGGGCCGCCGGCACTGACTCCGAGGGAGCACCGTGGATCGCCTTCGAGCTCCTCGAGGGCGAGAGCTTGCAAGAACGTCTGAGGCGGGGACCCCTCAAGCCAGCCGAGGCGATCGAAATCGTCGTGGCCACCGCCAAGGGCGTCGGCGCAGCTTATGCAGTAGAGATCATTCACCGCGATCTCAAGCCGGCCAACATCTTCATCTGCGAAGACGGGCAAGTGAAGGTGCTCGACTTCGGTATTGCCCGATGGACCGAGGTCGAACCCGAGCTGACGATCGACAAGGAGGTCCTCGGAACGCCGGCCTACCTCGCACCGGAGCAGGCCCGGGCCGAGCCCGACGTCGACGAGCGAGCCGATGTCTGGGCCCTCGGTGTCGTGCTCTACGAGTGCCTCACCGGCCGCCGGCCCTTCAAGCGCGACTCCCCGGTCGCCACCATGCTCGCTTTGGTTCTCGACGAGCCTCGGCCGATCCGTTCATTTGCCCCCCACGTCCCGAGGCGCTTGATCGAGGTGGTCAGCCGCGCGATGCGCAAGACCCGGGGGGGTCGCTGGACGTCGATGATGGCTCTGGTGGAGGCCCTTGGACGGGTAGACGCCTCGGACGCGGCGGGCGAGCGCGAGATCGAAGGTTCGACGGACGCCGCGCTCAGCGACCCCATGACTCGCGCCGGCGGCGGAAACCTCTCCCGGCCGAGCCGCGCGAGTACTGGAATCGCCATCGATGAAAAGCGGGTCGTGGCGATGCTCTACGCCGCGAACGTCAGCGATGCGGATGCCATCGAGAAGTCCATCCTCGACCAAGGCGGCGTATTCGTTCCTCTTCTGGGCAGCAAGGCGATCGGCGTATTCGGCGGCGAATCCTGGGAAGGTGACGAGGTCGAACGCGCGGCGCGGGCCGCCCTCGCGATCGAAGGCGCCGCGGGGCGCATCAGCGTCGCCTCGGGCCGCGCCTCGACCCGCGACGGACACGGTGTCTCGGGCGAGGCCGTGCGCGAGGCCGAGGCCGCGTCAGCCAAGCGCCTCGACGGCGTAATCGTCCTCGGTGAAACCGGGCAGAGCTTGTCGGCCACCTTCGAAGTCGAGGAGGTCGAGTCCGGCGTGTTCCGCCTCGGCGCGGAACGGGCCGAAGGCGGAGGGGAGAGCCCACCCGCCACGCCGACCATCGGACGAGACGTCGAAGTCGCGCAGCTGCAGAGAGGCTTTGACGCCTGCATCGAGGAGGAACGCGGGACGTTGATGATGGTCGTCGGGCCCCCGGGGAGCGGGAAGAGCCGCATGCGCTACGAGATGGAGCGCATCATCGAAGACTCGGACGAAGAGGTCGAGGTCCTCGTCGGACGCGGAGCGCCGCTGCGTAAAGACACGAGCCTCTCCCTGCTCGCCAACGCGCTGATCCAACATGCCCGCCAGGGCGCCCACCGTAAGGGCTGGCCGTCGATCGACGCCACCGCGGATCTCGTCGAGCGGCAGCGCGGCGTCGTTCATTTGGTGAGCCGGGTCGTTCGGGAACCGGCAGCCGCGAAGCGGTGCGCAACGTTCCTCGGCGCGATGCTCGGCGTACCAATGGAGCAGAACCAGGAACTCAGCGCGGCCATGAGCGACGCGCGCCTGATGGCGGATCAGCTTCAAGCGACCCTCTACGAGTACTTCGTGGCCCTCGCATCCCGGCGCCCGGTCTTCCTCATCCTCGAAGACCTCCAATGGGGTGACCCCGCATCCATGGAAATCATCGAGGGCTTGGCGGACCGAACCGCCGACCACCCGATGATGATTTTGGTGACGGCGCGCCCCGAGATTGCCGACAGCAGTTCACGCCTATTCGGGCGCCACGACGCCGTCCGCCTCGACCTCCCCCGACTGTCCATTCGAGACGTAGCGAAACTCGCCAATACCATCGTCAGCCGCCCCATCCCGGAGGCGTTGATCGAGGCCGTCGCCGAGCGGTCCGGCGGAAACCCACTCTTCATCGAACAAATCATCCGGGTGCTGGCCGAAGACGACCTTCTCGACAGTCCCCCAGATCGACTGCCCCTACCTCGGAGCGTCGAGGCCGCGGTGCAGTCGCGTCTCGACCACCTGCCGGGTCCCGAGAAGGACCTCTGCAAGCAGGCCGCGCTCTACGGCCGCCCCTTCGTCGGCCCCGAGGTCGAGGCCCTCGGCAGTGGTGGGTCCAATCGACTGCTCGGCTCTCTGCGCCGACGCGGGCTCATCGTCGCCGGGCCCCGGCCCCCCGACGGTTCTCCTCGGGAGCATCGGTTTCGGAGCAGTCTTCTCGCGGACGTCGCTTACCGGATGCTGTCGGACGACCTACGCCAGGAGCTTCACTGCCGCGCCGCCCGGTACCTAGGCAATACGGGTCGGGTCGCGCCCGAGGAAATCGCGGTGCACTACGAACGCGGCCAGGAGGCGTCCCTGGCCGCCGCTCACTACGCAGAAGCCGCCCTCCTCGCGGCACGCCAGGGAGACAATGCGACGGTCCTCCGCTGCGGCAAGCAGGCAGAAAAGCTCGGCGCGCCCGCGGAGCAGGTCTTCCCTCTGCACATGGCTCAGGCCGAGGCCCTTGGTTTCCTCGGCCGCCGAGACGACCAGGGACTCGAGCTCGCGGAGGCCCTGCACGCGGCTCCCGGAGACCGCGAGCGGGCTCGGGTGATGATCGCCCAAGCGACGTGGCTGATGCGAACCTCGAGCCTCGAGGACGCCGCCGAGGTGGCTCGCGAGGCCGTGGAAAACGCCGACCGCGTCGGTGACGCCGAGCTGCGCGGCTTTGCTCGGGTGCGCCAAATCGCGGCGTTGGTCTATACCGGCAAGCTCGACGACGCCAGCGAGGTGCTCTCCGAGACGGAGCCGCTGTTCGAGCACCTGGGCGTGCACACCCAGGCTTTCGTCGTCGAGGCCCGAGCCCTCCTCGCCGCGTCCCAGGGCGACCTCGGCCAGCGGGAGATCGCGTTCCGCACTGCCGCAGAACTCTTCCGCCAAACCGGCGATGTTCGGCGAGCCGCGGCGAACGAGTCGAACCTCGCCGATACGTACAACCGCTTTGGCGCCTACGAGCAGGCCCTCAAAGCGCTCCGAGACGCCCTCGACGGCTGCCGCCAGGTGGGCAACCGCCTCGGAGAAAGCTACGCGCTACTCAACCTCGCTTACGCCCTCGGCATGCTGAAGCGTATCGACGAGGCCCTCCGGACCATTGAAGAGGCACGCGCCCTTCCCCACCTCCAGGAGGACCCACGGCTCATGCTGACCCTGCGCCTCTACCGAGCGCGTATTCTGCTTCAGGCCATCGACGACCCGGAGCGGGTCGCTGGCCTCTCCGACGAAGCCCCCCGCTTGGCGCAGGATGCGGGTAAGGCTGGCATGGCCGCCCTGCGCGTCGGGGCCCTCGCCATCGCGTCCAAGATCCGTCTACACGAGGGCGAGGTCGAGTTGGCCCTCGCGGCGAGCACGCAAGCGATGATCGGCCGCGATGAACTGCAGAGCATCGAAGAGGACGAAGCCGAAATCTTCCTCGCCCACTCCGAGGCGCTCGTCGCCGCGGGGCGACACGACGACGCAAAGCAGGCCACAGAACGCGGCATCGCGCGCCTCGAGTACATCGCCCAACGCATCGCCGACCTGGCGGTTCGAAAACGCTTCCTCGAAGATGTCCCGGCTCACCGAGCGTTGATCGCGGCGGGCGCAGCCCTCGCGAGCGACTAGGCTTCGGGCGCGGGTGAGCGCGTGCTTGGTGAACGCGGGTGAGCGCGATGACGGCGTCGTTGGTGGACACGGTTGAGCGCGATGACGGCGTCGTTGGTGGACACGGTTGAGCGCGATGACGGCGCGGGCGCGGGTGCCTCCAGCTCCAGGGGCTTTGTTACGCGACGACCTGAGTTGGCGCTGTGGAAGGCGAGGAGGATGTCGCGGTTACCGGGGGTTGCCCGGGGGC
>JAFDCW010000042.1 GCA_019312705.1 Deltaproteobacteria bacterium | reverse complement strand
AGGGTCGCGCAGCCCACCGCGTCCTAAGCCCCTGGAGCTGGAGGCACCCCCAAGTACGCCGTCAATCCAGAATACACCCCACCGCTCATGCAAAGCGGCCGCGCTCAGGCTTCGATGCCGAGTTCCTCACGAACCACCGCGAGGGGCCGCTCGAAGTGGTCTTCCCAGACGACCACCGGCAAGAACGCGGCGCGTTCGCCGCGTCGCGCGCCTTCGAGGACTTCTCGGACGACGCCTCGGTGGCCGGGGCTGAGGCCGAAGCGCATCGCCCCGCCGAAGGCGATCATCGCCGAGCTGGGCATGCCGGTGACGCGCCAGGTGAAGGCCTGGAGCGCGAGTTCGGAGCGCACGTCCGTGTCGTAGCCGGTGAGCACGTGCCAGAGGTCGTGGCTCTGGCGGACGCGCTTCGAGATATAGGCGATCATCGATGGGATCCCCGGAGGCGCCTGAAAGATGTCCGGGTCGAGGCCTTGGTCGTCGAGGAACCGCGCGTAGGCCCCGCCGAGGGTCGTCGCCGGTAGCTCCCGGAGGGCGTCGTAGTCGATATGCTCGGAATCGATGCAAGGTTGCTCTCGGAGCAGCCGGGCGCCGTCTTCGCTCGCCACGAAGCGGGCGAGGAAACGCGGAAAGCGGTGGGCGTTCGAGGCGAGGCCGACGAGGAAGGCCTGGCTCGTGTCATTGGGGTCCGAAAGCAGCTTTCCCAGAGCATTCGCCGTAACCCGGGCCCGGGCGATGGCTCCGCCCTCGAGGGCGACCTGCGCTGCGTGGGCCTCATCGGCGGGATGAGACGACCTGGACTCGGTGGGGCTGATCATGGGGCTCCTATTGTTGACAGTGTTGACAATAGTGGCGACTTACTCGTTGTCAACGGCGCCAATAACGATTTATCGTCGGCCCGTGGCGAAGAAGTTTCCCAAGCAAGCAAAGAGCGGCGGCAAGGAAGGGAAGCGCGCCCGCCGGCGACCCGAGGAGGCCCGCGCGATCATCCTCGGAGCCGCCAAGGAGGTGCTCTCCGAGAAGGGTCCCGATGCGGCTGGCCTCAAGGATGTCGCCCGCCGGGCCGGAGTCAGCCACGCCCTCGTCTCCCACTACTTCGGCACCTTCGATCAGCTCGTCGAAGCGGCCCTCGAGGAGCACGTCGCCGGGGTTCGTCGCGGCTTCATCGAGCGCCTCACCGTGCTGACCACCGGGGGCATCGACGACCTCCTCGACTACTACTTCGAGGCCCTCGGGAACCCGATGTACGGGCGCCTCGCCGCGTGGGCGTTTCTCTCCGGGCGCCTCGAGGCCGCCGACTTCTTCCCGCGCCGTCAGAAGGGCATGAAAGTTCTCGCCGACGCGATCGAGGCCCGATACACCGCCGAGGGAACGCCCCAGCCATTCTCCCGCGACGACCTCGAGCTGATGATGGTCCTCGTCAGCACCGCCGGCTTCGGCTATTCCATCGGTCGCGACGTGTTCTGGGAGAGCCTCGGCCATCGTCCAGGAGCCGAACGTGACCGATGGTTCCGCGAGCACCTCGGCCAGCTCATTCGCCGCGTGATGTTGAAGGAGACGGACGTTGAGTAAGAAGAGACGCTTCGCGATCGTGCTCGGAGCCATCGCCTTTGTCATCGCCGGCGGCCTCACGGCGATTGGCTTCTTCTACTACGCCGTCTCGCCCATCGTGGTCGAGGGGCCTTCGATGGAGCCGGGGTGGGTAGATGGAGATCGCGTCATCGTCTCCCGCCCCGTGGCTGACCTGCGTCCCGGAGACGTCGTCATCTTCGAAAGCCCCGACACCGACGAGCTCCTGGTCATGAAGAGGGTGATTGGGGTCGCCGGAGACGAGATCGACCTCGATGGCTTCTTCGTCATGCGCAACGGGGAGCCCATCGTGGCGGATCGCGTCGACTCTGCCGATGGTTTCATCTGCTTTGAAGAGGTGATCGATGGGCGCGTCTTCCGGACCAAGCGTGACCCCCTGACTCCCACCTCCGATTTGCCTCCGATCACGGTCCCCGCAGGACACGTCTACCTACTTGGCGATCACCGGGGGCGCAGCAACGACAGTCGCTCCTTCGGCACTGTGCCCGTCGAGCGGATCGTCGGCATAGTTGGGGAACACGACTTGCGGGTAGAGCCCCGAGACCCCTGCGAAGGGCCTTAGTGCGTGATGCACGGCCACGGAAGGTTCCTCCCTCCCGTGACCATGAATCACACACTAGGCAAACCACGCTTCAGCGCGAGACGCGGCCTTTGCCGGCGCGTTTGGCGCGGTACATCGCCTCGTCGGCGGCGCGGAAGAGCGCTTCGGCGTCGGCGGCGTGTTCCGGGTAGGCGCTCGCGCCGACTGAGACGCCGGGGTGAAGGACGACCTCGTCGTGTTCGAAGTGATGGGCGTCGATGGCCACCCGAATCTCTTCACCGACGACGAGGGTGTGCTCGATGTCGCAGCCGGGGAGCGCGGCGAGAAACTCGTCTCCACCCCACCGGCAGGCGATGCCGCGCTCGCCCACTACCTCGCCGATGACCTTACCCGCGTGGCTGATGGTAAACGCCCCGAACTCATGCCCGTTTGCGTCGTTGATGGCCTTGATTCCATCGAGGTCCATCACCAACATGCCGAGGTGCTCGTGGTCGACGCTGGCCCGCACGAGCAATTGCTTGAGCTCGGTGTCGAAGCGCCGCCTCAGGTAGAGGCCCGTGAGGTCGTCGACGTTTAGAAGGCGCGTGACGAACGCATCGAAGGCCTGGTCGGCGGCGTCCTGGATCTCGAAGCGCACCATCGTCGTCCCGAAGACCAGCTTGTCGCCGTGATTGAGGGGCATTTCTTCGACCTTGCCGCCGTTGACCACGGTGCCATTGGTGCTGCCCATGTCGATCAAGGTCCAGCTGCCCCCCTGGTCTTCGATGCGGGCGTGCTCCCAGCTCACGCCGACGTCGTCGATACAAACTTCGGCGTCCGGGTCTCGGCCGATGACGGCGTTCGAGTCTTCGACGAGGATCTTCTCGCCCTTCCGGTGGCCACTCATGACCGAGAGCGCCGGCCGGTACTGGGCCCGTACACTCCGGGCGATCTCCTGCTGATAGGGGGTCGCGCCCTCGAGGCGCACCGTGGCCGTAACCGCCGTGGGCGGCTTGCGGCGCTTTCCTCGCTTCCCCGTCACGGCGGAAGGGTACCACGCGAACCTCGCGGGCTCAGGTTGTGAGCAAGTCGCCGAGCCAGGTGGCAAATGCGGGGCTTCGGAAGAGCTCCCGGGCGAGTCCGTCCATGGTCCCGGCGACGGCGCTGCGCGCTTCGCCCGAGACCCCCGAGCTTTCGGCGAGGGCCCGGATGGTCTTGTCTCCTTCGCAGTCCAGGAAGGCCCGCACCTCCTCCGCCACGGCGCGTCGCCCGATGGCCCGGGCCGCGTTGTGCTGGAAGGTCGGCCCCACGAGGGCCTCGAGTTCCTCCCGAGGCAGGCCTTCGATCTCGCGCATCAACACGGCGACGTCGGTTTCGAATACGCGGTGGATGATCTGCTTTTGGATCTGGCCCACGAGCTCCCGCCCCTCGTCGCTCCGGACGCGCTCTCGGAACGCTTCCCGGAGCCCTCGAAGGGCGCCCCGGCTGAACTCCTTGGCCGTGCTCGCCATACGTTTGTCGAGCTCGGCCCCGACCCTGCCGGCCACGGTCTTGCCCACGGTCTTGCCTACGGTCGCGAGCTTTTCGGCGCGGGCCTTGGCGCTCTTGCGTAGGCGCCCGGCGATGCCGCGGTGGCGCCCTGGGCCGTCCTGACCGTGTTGACCGCTTTGGGAGTCGTTGCGCGCTGACTCCGGGGTGCCGTCGGATTCGTCGCCGCCCGCTGCGGCGGAGAGCTTCCTCGCAAACGAGAGCAGCGTATCTTGGAGAACCGGGGCGAGGAGCTCGCGCACGAGAGCTGGGTCGACGGCGCCCTTGGCCCAGGCCGCTGGCGGCGCTGCTTGAAGCAGTGCGATCTCCTCGAGCTTGCGCTTAACCTCCGGGGGCAAGGCGTCGGCCACGGCTTCACCGCTCTCGGTGACGCGGAGGAGGTGCCGGTCCCAGGCCGGCGAGAGGTGCTCCTCGACCACTCGGGTCACGTTGTCGGTGGTGAGCGAGGAGAGCGTGAGGGTCACGATCGACTCGACGTCGACGAGCTCGGCGACGCGGCGGTCGAGGAGAAAGTCCGCGATCATCTCGACGCCGGCATCTCGGAGGGCGCTCTCTTCCGCGGATAACGCCTCGATGATTCGTTCCTGGTCGCTCACCGTCTTCATGTACCGCGGCCTCATCGCCTATACAATCCGCGCCGTGGTGATCGAATCGGAAGGCGCGCGGACATTGCAGGTCGCCGGGGTCGTCGAGGTCGTGGTGGAGGTCTCTCGCCTCGACTTCATCAAGCGCAATCCCCACGGCGAAGTGGACTTCGTCTCCCCCCTGCCGTGCCCCGTCAACTACGGGTCCATCCCTTCGCGCATCGCCCCCGACGGTGACCCCCTCGACGCCGTGGTCCTCGGGCCCCGCCTCCGCCGTGGACAACGCATCGAGGTGCCGGTCCGGGCGGTCCTCGGCTTCCTCGACGCCGGCCTCGACGACCGCAAAGTCATCTGCAGCCACCAAGAGCTGAGCGCCACGGTCCGCCTCGGCCTGCTCGCCTTCTTTCACGTCTATGCGCTCTCCAAGCGCGCGCTCAATCGAGCCCGGGGCCGCCGCGGTGAAACGCGCTGCCTCGGATTCGTGCGGTGACCCTTAACAAGAAGGCGCCGCGTAGGGCGGCCCGAGGCGGCAGCGCGACGCAGTCGCGCAGAGCCGACAGGCCGACCGTAGCGGCGCCGGCAGTCCGCAGTCCCTTAACAAGAAGGCGCCGCGTAGGGCGGCCCGAGGCGGCAGCACGCCGAAGGCGGGCAGAGCCGACAGGCCGACCGCAGCGGCGCCGGCAGTGCTTGACCTTCAACAAGAAGGCGCCGCGTAGGCGGCCCGAGGCGGCAGCGCGACTGCGGACTGCCGGCGCCGGCAGTGCTTGCCCGCAACGACGGCTAGGACGGGCTCTTCGAGCTCTTTGAGCTCTTTGAGCCTTTGGAACCTCTGGGGCGTTTGGGGCCTCTTGGTCCTCTTGGTCCTCTTGAGGCTCCGGAGCCTTTGGCGGTATTGCCTGCTCGAGCCCCGGTGACGCCCGCGAGCATGCGCACCTTGCTGCCGCCCTGATCCGTCAGGAGCCGCGTCTCGAGGGGCACACCGATGCTTCGGGCGATGCGTGCGTCGCGGACCAGCACGGCAACCGCGCAGCCGTCGGGCAACTCGCCGATGCGATGGCCGAGGCTCTGGTAGAGCCGCTGCAGCGTCCGGGGGTCTCCGACGCGGTGGCCGTGGGGAGGGTTGCTCACCACGGCTCCGTGCTTCTCGGAGCCCTCCTTCAACACGTCGAAGACGGTCGCCTTGCTGATCGCGGCCTGCTCGACCGTGACGACGTGCCCCACCTGGCCTCGGTCGGCGTTGTTGCGAGCCGCCTCTGTCGCCCCGGCATCCCGGTCGGCGCCGCGGATGACCGGGGACGCGTCTGGGCGACGCATCTCGGCTTCGAGGGAGTCGCGCGCAGCAAGGAAGCGCTGGCGGTCGAAGAACGGAAGCGCCTCGAAGAGGAAGCTGCGGCCGCTGCCCGGTAGCAAACCGAGGGCGTGGCGGGCGGCCTCGATGAGGATAGTTCCGGAGCCGCAAAAGGGATCTACGAGGGGCGTCGTGGGGTCCCAGCCGCTCGAGAGCAGCAGTGCGAGGGCGAGGTCTTCCCGGAGCGGCGCCTTTGCCGTCTCGCTCCGGTACCCGCGTTTCCAGAGCGGTTCTCCGGTCAGGTCGAGGGAGAGGGTGACCTCGTCGTGTTCGATCCGACACTGGATCGCGACGAGGGGTCCCGACTTTTCGCCGTATCCGCGGGTTTCGGCGACGGCCGTCGTGACCCGTTCGGCGACGGCCCCGCTGTGATGCAGGCGCGACTTCCGGCACTTCGCCGTTACTTCGAAGCGCACGTCGTCGCCCAGGATCGCCCGGAAGGGGAGCTTGGCCGTCTTTCGGACCAGGACCTCGAAGCGACGGGCCGAGAACGTACCGATTCGCAGCGTGAGGTGGGTGCCGAGGCCCGACCCGAGGGCGATGCGGTAGAGCGTGGTGGCGTCCCCTTCGAGCTCTACGCCTCCGGGGACCGCCTTGGTCTCGAACTTCGTGAGCCGCCCGAGCTCTGCCTCGAGCAGCGCCTCGACGCCGGGGGCCGACGCCACGAACAACTGCACCGGGCCGTCAGGCCACGAGGCCTTCTGGGCCGTCCGGGCCTTCCGGGTATTTCGGGCCTTCTGGTCCTGGTGTGTCTTCCGGGATTGCGCACCGGTCTTGCTTCGAGTCTTGGCGCCAGCCTTGGCGCCAGTCTTGGCGCCAGTCTTGGCGCCAGCCTTGGCTCCAGTCTTGGCTCCAGTCCTGGCTCGAACCTTGGCTCGATGCTCAGACCGCGTCGTGGTCGCTTTGCTCGTCCGCGTCTTGGTCCGCGCCTTGATCCGCGTCTTCTTCTTCTTGGCCGTGCCCATGGGAATGTCCGTGGCCTTCCTTGCCATGTGAGTGGCCGTGCGTCAGCTCGTCCTCGGTGGCGTCCCGGAGGAAGAGCACGTCGACCTCGAAGTGCAGCGTCTGGTCGGCGAGGGGGTGATTATGATCGATGGTGACCGTGTTCCCCATGATCTTCGTGATCCAGACCTGGATGGCCTGGCCTTCGCGGGTCTTCACCATGAAGCGCGCACCCACCTCGATCACTGCATCTTCGGGGAATTCGCTCCGGCGCATCTGCTGGGCTTTGCCCTGACGCAGGCCATAACCCTCTTCGGGTGGAACTACGGCTGTGACGTGGTCGCCGACCTTCTTGCCGGCGAGCTGCGTCTCGAGGCCCGGCACGATGTTGCGGTGGCCGTGCAGGTAATACATGGGGTGTTCTTCGGTGCTCTGGTCGAGCACCTCCCCCTTGTCGTCGGTGAGTACGTAGTGGATGCCGGCCACCTTGCCGGCGGCGATGATCTCGGAGTCGCTCATTCGGAAACCCTCTCAGCCTCGGGGGGCGAGATTCAAGGCATGATGGGGTCGAAGATGAACACCGCCCCGACGTCCTCGGCGGCCATGCGGTCGACCCCTGGGGCCCCGATCAAGGCGACCGTCCCGGACGCGGCTACCGCCGCACCGAAGCGGTCCCCGACCTCTGGCGCGAGGCGGTAAAGCTTCTCCGCTTCGGTGAACGAGCCACCCGCCCGCTCAAATCGATAGGCGATGCCCATCTCCAACCGGCCCACCCGGTCGTACTTTGGGGCGCCGACCAGGAGCATGTCGCCTACGAGGTCGAGGGCTCCGAAGAGGGCCTCTCTGGAGGGGTCGCTCGCCACGAGGCGCTGGGACTGGGTCACGGTCATGTCGGTCTGCCGTTCGAAGATGTAGACGGCGCCGGCGTTTATCACTGCGCCCTCTTCGGCGAAGGGTGACGAGATGGCCATCGTATCGCCGTCGAGGGAGACCTCGATTCCGAAGCGGTCCTCGAGGGATCCGTCGCTGGCCTCGAGGCGACTGCCGGCGGTGAGCTCAGCCCAGGTCCCCGGGGCGGTGCGATCGAAGAGGTAGGCCGCGCCCCTCTCGTTGTTGTCGAAGGGGGCCCCGGAAATGAGGTGGGTACTGTCGATGTCGACGGAGAAGCCGAGGCCGTCGCCGACGCGACCATCGGTGACGGTCAGGCGGGCGACCTCCTCGAAGGTGCCGGTACCCAGGCCGTCATCTTCGAAGACGTAGACCAGGCCTTGGTCGTCGGTCACGAAGCCGGCCTCGCCGTAGGCGCCGACGGCGATGTGCCCGTCACCGATGGCGACCGAGCGTCCGAAGCGCTGTCCCATCGTCGGGTCCGACGCGATGAGGGTTTGGGATTCGGCCCAGGTCCCGTCCGGGGCACGCTTGAATACGTAGACGGCGCCGGCGTTCATCGCCCCGGTGTGGCTTGCCCCATGGGTGCCGATGACGATCGTCTCGCCCTCGATGTCGACCGCGGTGCCGAAGCTCCCAGCGGTGGCGTCCGAGGTGTTGAGGATACCGGCCACCTGCCGCCAGTTGCCCCTGGCATTGCGCTCGAAGACGTAGGCCGCGTCGGCGTACACGCCGGCGGCCGAGGAGCCCACGCCGATCACCGCGTAGCTGCCGTCGATCGCCACGTCGCCGCCGAAGGCGTCGAACATCGATGCGTCCGACGCGCCCCACATCGCGGTCTCGGTGCGCACGCAAGTCCCGGAGCCATCGCACGTGCCGCCCGTGCAGACCGTGTCCGCGGCGGCGGGGACCGAAACCTCGCAGCCGAGCGGGTCACAGGTGGTGCGCCCTTCCTGGCACTCGACCGTTGGCACGCACGTGGCCCCCGGGAAGCATGCGTCGGACATGCCCGTGTCTCGGGGCCCGGTGTCGCGGCCGCTGTCGCGGGTGCCGGTGTCGCGGCCGCTGTCGGTCAGGACCGGCGTGTCATCGCCGCAGCCGAGGGCGGGAAGCAGGAGTGCGAAGAGAGCGAGAAGGGGAAGAAAGGGGAAACGCATTGGCGCATGCTACCCCGCTTCACCGTCACTCGGCACCCACTGCCATCATGTAGGGAAGTGTGTTACGCTTGCCGAGCGTCATGACGGATATGCGCGATACGGTCGAGGTTGAGGTTGCCGAGGATGAGCGGCGGCGCGCCCGTCGGCGGTTCACGACGCTCCCCGTTCGCATCGACACCACGACCCGGCCAGATCGCCTCGCGATCATCCGAAACGTCAGCCGCACCGGTGCTCTCCTCGCGACCCGGAGCCGTTTTCGAATCGGCGCCAAGGCGGTACTGCTCTTCAAAACCGAGGCGAAGGGCAAGCGCTCGGCTGTGGAGGCGCGCATCGTCCGCCTCGAGCTCAACTCCCACGACGGCACCGGCCTGTGGCCATATCTGGCCGCCGTGTCCTTCGAAACGCCCCTCGAGAGCTCGATCAACGTGGCCCCCGCGGGCGTCGAGGTGCGTTGACGCACTGCGGTATTCTTCAATGGTTTCGCACGCCTTGACACCTCTCGCGGGGTTGGCCATAGCTTTGTCGAACCATGGCTGACGCCGTCCGAAAGAAGCCTGACTGGCTGCGTGTGCGCCTCCCCGGCGGCGAGCGCTACAACGGCCTCAAAGAGACCCTCCGGGGTCTGGATCTGCATACCGTCTGCGAAGAGGCCCGGTGTCCCAACATCGGCGAGTGCTGGTCCGCGGGGACCGCCACGATCATGATCCTCGGAGAGACCTGCACCCGGGGTTGCCGCTTCTGTGCGGTCAATACCGGCGACCCCGGCGGCCTCGTCGATCCCCGGGAGCCCGAGAATACGGCCCGGGCCCTCGCCGAGCTCGACCTGTCCTACGTGGTGATGACCATGGTCGACCGCGACGACCTCCTCGACGGTGGCGCGGCCCACGTCGCCCAGACCGTCCGGAGGGTCAAAGCGGCCTCCCCCGAGCTGCTCGTCGAGGTCCTCGTCGGTGACTTCGCCGGTCAAAGGGCAGATGTCGAGACCTGCGTCGTCGACGGCCGCCCGGACGTATTTGCCCACAACGTCGAGGTCGTGCCCGAGCTTCAGCGTGTGATGCGTGACGCCCGGTGCTCCTGGGAGCGGTCCGTGCACGTGCTTCGTTGGGCTAAGGAAGCCGGAGCCTCAGTGACGAAGTCCTCGCTCATGGTCGGCTGCGGTGAGACTGAGGCCCAGGTCCTCGGCGCGATGCGCGGTCTCCGGGACGCCGATGTCGATGTCGTCACCATCGGCCAGTACCTCCGGCCGTCGAAAAAACACACACCTCTGGTCCGCTACGTGGAGCCGTCGGAGTTCGACACCTATCGCGATGCTGGACGCGAGATGGGGTTCAAATACGTGGCCTCGGGGCCTTTGGTGCGCTCGAGCTATCGAGCCGCCGAGGCGTTCCTCGAGGGTGTCCTGAAGGGCGCTGGGCCGTCCTTCGATCGCTACGGCAAGGCCGATGGTCGACGCAGCCTGAGGGTGGTGGATTAATGGAGACGTCTCCGGTCGATGCCCAGAAGCCCGTACGCCGCGCCAAAGACGACGAGCTGGTCACCGTCCTCGACGGCGACCGGTCCGAAGTCGAGCTCGACGACGCGGCGTTGACCGGTCTCTACCTAGGCATGGTTCGCACGCGCCTGACCGACGAGGGTCTCGCTCGCCTCGCCGCGGAGGGGCGCACCCACGTGCATATCCCGACCCGGGGCCAAGAGGCGGCGGTCATCGGCGCCGCGGCGGCCCTGGCGGACGAAGACTGGATCTTCCCGACCGTGCGGGACCTCGGCGCTTTTCTCTACCGGGGTGTCTCCCTGGGCCGGGTCGTCGCGAACGCTTTCGGAAACGCCGCGGACGCCGCGAAGGGCCGTCAGATGCCGGCTCACTTGACCGCCCGGGCCGAGCGCATCGCGTCGGTCGGCTCCCTCGCGGGCACCCACCTCAGCCACGCCGCGGGTCTGGCCTGGGCCGCGAAGATCTCCGGCGACCCCGTCGTGGTCGCCGCCTTCGCCGACCGCGAGGCCGTGCCCTCCGCCGACTTCCACACCGGCCTCAACTTTGCAGCGGTCTTCGATGCGCCGGCGGTCTTCGTCTTTCGAAACGCGTTGCGCCAGGGCCGGACGACTCCGGTCGCTCCCAAGGGCGTGGCTTATGGCATGGCCGGGGTTCGTGCCGACGGAGACGACGTGCTCGCCGTGCACGCGGTCGTGGCCGAGGCGGCCGACAAGGCGCGCCGGGGCGGGGGCCCGACCCTCGTCGAGTTGGTGACCGGCGGTGCGGACTCGGTCGAGCGCTTCGGCGCGTGGCTCTCTCGCGCGGGGGTCTTCGACACCGCTGCCCAGGACGCGGCCCGGGCGAAGGTCCGCGCCGACCTCGACAGCGCCGTGGACAAGGCGGCCAGGGTCGGGGCGCCGGCCCGCAGCACACTCTTCGACGACGTCTACGCTTCGATACCGAAGCACCTCGAGGAGCAGCGTGACTCGTAGTCGTGTGCACGGCTTTCAGGCAAACGGAAGGGTTCTCCGATGAGTGAGATGAATCTGGTCCAGGCGATCAACGACGCGCTCCGGCTCGAAATGGCTCGGGACGAACGGGTCGTTCTGCTCGGTGAAGATGTCGGCAAGGTTGGCGGTGTTTTCCGAGTGACGGAGGGGCTCCAGGCCGCGTTTGGCGAAGAGCGGGTCATCGATACGCCCCTCGCCGAGGGCGGCATCATCGGCAGCGCCATCGGCATGGCCCTCTACGGCCTGCGCCCCGTTCCGGAGATCCAGTTCGCCGACTTCATCTTCCCGGCGTTCGACCAAATCGTATCCGAGGCCGCAAAGTACCGTTGGCGCTCCGGGGGCGAGTACTCGGTCCCGATGGTCATTCGGACTCCGGTCGGCGGCGGGATCCGCGGCGGCCTGTATCACTCCCAGTCCCCCGAGTCCCTCTTCATCCACCAGGCGGGCCTCAAGGTCGTGTGCCCCTCGAATCCCTACGATGCGAAGGGCCTCTTGCTCGCGGCGATTCGCGACGACGACCCGGTGATCTTCTTCGAACCCAAGCGCGTCTACCGGGCCGTGAAGATGGAGGTCCCGGACGGCGACTACACCGTCGACATCGGCAAGGCCAAGGTCGTCCGCGAGGGCACCGACGTCACCGTCATCGCCTGGGGCGCGATGCTCTACGAGGCTTTGGCGAGCGCCGAGAAGGCGGCCGAGAAGGGCATCGACACCGAGGTCATCGACCTCAGAACCCTCTGGCCCCTCGACACCGATACAATCATCGAGAGCGTGAAGAAGACCGGGCGGGTGGTCGTCGTCCACGAGGCACCGCAGACCTGCGGCTTCGGCGCCGAACTGGTCTCCCTCATCAGCGAGAAGGCTTTCCTGCACCTCGAGGCGCCGCCCAAGCGCGTCACCGGCTTCGACACCCCGTTCCCCTATACCCTCGAAAACGAATACCTGCCGCTCGAGCACCGGATCACTCCGGCCCTCGTCGAAACCGCGGCGTTCTGAGGAGCCAACCGCGGCGTTCTGAGGAGCCAACCATGAGCGCATTCGAGTTCAAGCTCCCCGACCTCGGCGAGGGCGTCACCGAAGGCGAAATCGTCGAGTGGCACGTAGCCCTCGGCGATGACGTCAAAGAAGACGACCCGATGGTCGAGGTGATGACCGACAAGGCCACCGTCACCATCGGCGCCCCGAAGGACGGCACCATCGCCGACCTCAAGTACGCGGTCGGCGACGTCGCTGGCGTGGGCACCGTCTTGGTGGTCATCGCCATCGACGGGGCAACCGCGGCGACCGCCGTCGGGGCTCCTTCGCCGGACGCCGCGATGGCCCCGGCGACGGTCTCCGCTCCGGCGCCTGCCGCATCTGCCAAGTCCAGCGATGGGCCTGCGGCGACCGCCGTCGGTGACATCAAAGAGGCCGTGCCCGGTGCCAACCTCTTCACCGCCCAGGCCGCTCGGACAGCGATCCCGGCGAACGGCGCCAGTGGTTCCAACGGCTCCAACGGCTCCAATGGGCACGCCGCGTCTTCTCCGGCCTACTTTCACGAGAGGCCCCTCGCGACGCCGGCCACCCGGAAGCTCGCTCGGGACATGAGCGTCGATCTGCGCGCCGTGCCGCCCTCGGGTGACAAGGGCCGGGTCACCAAGGGAGACATCGAGCGATTTGCGACCTCCGCGGGCACGGTGGCCGCGGCCGGCGGCCTCGAAACGGTACCGACGGCACCGCCCCGGAGCGCGCCGGCAGCGCGCCGGGCGCCCACAGCGAGGCGTTCGGCAGCCGAGGAAGCGGCCCTCGAAGACCGCAAACCCTTCGTCGGCATCCGCCGCAAGATCGCCGCGCGCATGCAGGCGACGAAGAACACCGCCGCCCACTTCACCTTCGTCGAGGAGTGTGACGTCACCCGCCTCATCGAGCTGCGCAATCGCCTCAAGCCCCGGGCTGCAGCCGAGGGCATCAAGCTCAGCTACCTGCCCTTCATCGTGAAGGCGGTGGTGGCGTCGCTCAAGAAGCACCCGGCCCTCAACTCGGCGCTCGACGAGGCCGCGAACGAGCTCGTCACGCGCCGCTACTACCACGTGGGCATCGCCGCAGCGACGCCGGTGGGTCTCATGGTCCCGGTGCTGCGCAACGCCGACCAGATGAACATCCTCGACATCGCTCGGGAGATCGACCGGCTCGGCGAAGGCGCCCGGGGCGGCACCCTGTCCTCCGACGAGTTGAGCGGCTCGACCTTCACCATCACCTCCCTCGGCAAGCAGGGCGGGCTCTTCGCGACCCCCATCCTGAACCACCCCGAGGTGGGCATCCTCGGCGTGCATCAGATGAAGCAGAAGCCGGTCGTCCGGGACGGCGAGATCGTCATCGGCGACGTGATGCTGCTGTCGCTGTCCTTCGACCACCGCCTCGTCGACGGCCACATCGGCGCCGCCTTCGCCTACGAGATCATCCACTATCTAGAAGATCCCGCGAGCCTCCTCCTCGAGCTCATCTAGCCGCGGCGGATTACGGCGCGGGACGAGTCCACTTGGGCCTGGAGGATGGCGTCGAGCTTTTGCAAGGCGCGGTCCTGGCGTTGGGCGGCGTCCTGCATGGATTCGCCCGCGTCTTGGGCGGCGTCGCCGGCGACCTGGGCGGCTGCGCCGTGCACGGCGGCGTCAGCGTCTTCCATGCTCGCGATGGCGCCGAGTCCGCCGCCGGTGCTTTTGCCGATGGCCGTCGTGGCCGTGCCCCAGTTCTCGTTTCCTGCCCCCGTAGTCACTCCTCCCGCTGCCGATGACGCCGCCGTGACGCAGGCCCCCGCCAGGCGGATGTTGGCGGCGTCGCGCATGTCGCCGATGCGTTTCCGCGTCTGGCTCTGCTGAATCTGCCGGCTCATGTTGCGCACCGTGCGCGCCTGGCCGCGCTGCTCGTCGAGGGCTGCGATCACCTCTTGCAAGACCTCCTCGCCGGTCCCCATCGGCACCGACCCCTGGGGCATCGCCTCGTCCATCGCCGCGGCATGCGCCGCCCCACTACCACCTTCGATTCTCATATCCGGCATTGTCTTCAACCCTTTCCTTTACGCACGCTGCATGGTTGCGGCCCGCATCGCTTCGTCGCGGGCCTCGGCCGCGCCGCGCAGGCGCGTGATCACTCTTTCGAAGCTCTGCATGAACGCGACCACGTCCTCGACGTCGTCGTCGATGCGGTCGTGGGCGGCATCGACCTCGAGCCCGGACTCGGCGGCGTCGGCCTGGAGCATGGCGCCGCGGTGTTCGAGGGAAGCCTCGGCGACCGTCGCCACGCTCCCGTAGAGGCTCGCCGTGAGCTCCGCGGCCTTGGCGGCTTGCTGGGCAACCAGCGCCGCGCCCTGGGCGGCCGAGCTCGCACCGGCCCCCGCGGCGCCGGCTCCGAAGGTGCAGGCCGTGCCGACGATCGTCGCGCCCATGCCGATGGCATTGGTGACATCGGCGTCGACCCCGGCCTTCTTGCAGACAAACGCGAGGTCGTTGCCGAAGGCCATGATGATGAGGCCGGCCGCCAGCACCAACCCCGCCCCGCCGGTGAAAGCCCCCGCGACGGCGGCGGCGACGGCGCCGGCGACGGCGGCGACGCGCACTGCGATCTGCGCGAAGACTCCCCAGCCCTCGGCCTCCTTCGCCTTCGCCGCGGCCTGGGCGATGGCCTCCCGGCGCTCCGTCGCGGCGGCCTGGGCCTCCTGCTCGTTGGCTTCGATCGACGTTTCCCCCTGGTCCACTTGGGCGTCGCGCAGCATCGACTGGGCCATGCCTTGCATCGCGAGGGGATCGGTAAAGAAGCCGAGGGCCGACGCGAGGTTGCCGAGGCGCGCCGTGTCTCCGGGCACCCCCCGGGCGCCTTCGACTGCGATCGGACCTTCGCCCCCTCCCGAAAGGACCACCGCTTCTGCTTCTCCCCCACGAGCCGCAGCCGCCGCGGCTTCGACGACCTGCCCGGCCTCACCCGCGCCGCGGGCTCCCGCGGCGCCGCCGAGACTCCCGCCTCCCTCGATACGTCCCGTCATCGTCCTGTCCTTCGTATGTTCGTCGTCTGCTTTGTCTGCGCGTCGTAGCGCTCGAGCGTTTGCCCCACCCGTTTGGCCGAAGCGCTCTCGGAGGCATTTCCCGCGGCCTCGTGGCACCGCGCGAGGGCGGTCCAGACGGCGACCTCCCGAGGGTCGAGGATCGCCGCGACGCGCAAGGCCTCCAGCGCCTCGTCGACGCGTCCTCGGCGCGCGTCGCGCTCGGCGAAGCGCACCAGGGCCCGGACGTCCTCGGCCCCGAGGCCGAGGCAGGCGGCGAGGGGCCGGGCAGTCCCGTCGCCGTGCATCTGCGTCGCCGGCTGTATCGCGGTTTGCATCAGCGCAGGTTCCCGATGATGGTGTCGTTCGCTTGGTCCTGGGCGCTCAGCATGTTGCTGCCGAGCTGGAGGATCTGCGTACGCTGCTGCATCGCCGACTGCAGCCGCATCATCGTCATCTCGGTCCCCGAGTTCATGGTGCGCTGGGTCTCCTTGAGCTCGTCGATGTTTTGCTTGATGACGCTCATCTCAATCCTCGTCGCGCCGGGTTCGATGCCGAGGCTGTAGGGCGCTGCGTTGAGGGCGTCTCGGAAGGCGGCTGTCGCTGCATCTTCGCCGGCGTCGTCGGAGATGCCCAGGCGGCTGCGCAGCTCGGTTCCGCCGTCATCGTCGATCTGTGTCAGGTCGATTTCGCCCCCGTCAACCATGTCGCCGTGATCGTTGATCCATCGCTCGAGTTCTTGGAACGCGAGGATTTGTTCGCCGATGTTCTCCGCCTCGGCGCGGTGGGTTTCTATCTCGTTGATGGAACCCTTGATCTGATCGTCCATCGTGTTGAGCTGGCGTCGGACCATCAAGATGATCATGTCCGGGGTCAGACCGGTGAAATCCCCCGAGCTGGGCCTCCACTTGATTGCCGAGGCCATCAGCTCATCTGCTGCCTCGATCATCGCGTGCTCATCCGCGATCGTCGCGTCCGGCGCCATGGCGCGTGCTCCAGTTCCTTCGATAGCCATTTCTCTGCTCCTCTTCTTTCGGTCTTTGTTGGTGCTCAGCCGCGAACGACGAAGCTGCCCCTGAAGCTCGGCTCGGGCGCATCGGTCTGGCTCGGGGCGGCTGCCTCGAACTCCGTGGCCGCCAGCGCGTCGAGGTCCCCGTGGGTCACGTAGTGGTCGTCCATGAGCTCTTCGAGTTCACGGTCCTGGTCGACGAGTTCGCGCTTTATTCGCGCGAGCTCGATGTCGATTCCCTGGGCCTTCTGGCGGTCGTTCCACATGACAGCTTCCTCCGAACGAGTCGCTTATCGGGGCGTGCCGCCGGCGGTTGCGTCATCTCGTCAAAAAAGATCGACGCCTTGACGGCGGCTGGCCATCGACTCATCACCAAGACGGCGCTGGAGACAGCGCCGATTATGACCGCCTCGACCTGAAGACGAAGCCGCAGGTCCCAAGAAGGCGAAAGGGCGACGCCAGTCGACCGGAGCCGGGATTGGGACCGAGGTCCCAAGAAGGCGAAAGGGCGACGCCAGTCGACCGGAGCCGGGATTGGGACCGCGCCGCTGCCCCTGGGCAAGCGGCCCCTCTTCTCTCAGTCCGAGGTTCGCCGTGTCTGCTGCTATCGCTGTCGTATTTTCCGACGTGGGCTTTGCCTACGCCGACTCCGCTCCCATCCTCCGCGGAGTCGACCTGCGCTTCGAGGCGGGCTTCACCGCCCTCGTTGGCGCCAATGGGGCGGGCAAGTCGACCCTCCTCGCAATGATCACCGGTGCCCTCACGCCCGAGGACGGCGCGGTGCGTATCGAGCCCCCGGGGGCCCTCGTCGTGCATTGTCCGCAATCGGTCGAGGCAAAGACCGTCGGGATCGTCGGGTTCGCCTCGGCCGCCGGCAAACCGTCTGCACGGCTCCGGGCCCGCCTCGGCCTCGACCCGGGCCAGCTTGCCCGTTGGCAGACCTTGTCCGAGGGCGAGCGCAAGCGTTGGCAGGTCGGCGCCGCCCTCGCCCAAGACCCCGACGTGCTCCTCCTCGACGAACCGACGAATCACCTCGACCAGTCGGCGCGGGCGCACCTCACGGGCGCACTCCGG
>JAFDCW010000538.1 GCA_019312705.1 Deltaproteobacteria bacterium | reverse complement strand
GCGGAACATTCCTGGTCGTCTCGGCCATCGCACTTTCGATCTTCGCCGCCTCGGCGGCCGAGGCCCAGAGCAGTGGCCCCCCGGGGCCAACGGACGCAACAAGATCCAGAGCGTGCGCTTCGACGTGCACGGTAGCGTCGGCTGGTGGTGGGCCCTTGGTCTCGGATTCCGGGTCGAGTTTGCCATCGTCCCCGACGGCTTCATCGATTCCCTCGACGACGAGCTTGCCCTCTCTTTCGGCGGTGACGTGCAATTCGTGTCCTGGGACAATCGCAGAAACTGCAATGGCTACGGCTGTTGGGGGGACTGGAGCTTCTTGCCCCAGGCGGCGGCCCAGTGGAACTTCTACCTGACCCCGAAGTGGTCGGTATTTGCTGAAGCGGGGGTGGCCGTCGGTGTGCACGAATGCGGGGCCAATGATGTCTGCGGTTCGGCCTCGCCCCTCATAGGAGTCGGGGGACGCTGGCATTTCGCCCCCCCTCGGGTCGCGCTCTTCGTCCGGATCAACCATCCCTTCGGGGCCCAGATAGGCCTCAACTTCTAAACAGTATCGCCTGGACCGCGATCCACGGCGCGATCTGGCCCCGGTTCCTGCGCTGCCTGCTCGCCTACGAAAGGTAGGCTCCGCGGGCTGCTCAGAACCGAGACCACCTCGCTTGTGTTTCACGCTCCATCCGACACTGTTACGCCCGAGCCATCCAGCCCATGACCTGGGCCTCGAGGCCCTTGGGGGCGTCGACGCCGAGGTCGAGGTTCTTCGGGAAGCCGACGTGTCCGCCGTCGGGCCTCGAGATCCACCGGGTGTCGAGGTTGGGCGCCGCGTTCAGGCTCGGCCGAACCGTGTGCGCCGGGATCATCGGGTCGGCTTCGGCCTGGACGACCAGGGTGGGGCGATCGACGAAGCCCAGTCGCGGGCCGACCCCCACCTTTTCCCAGTAGTCGTCCGCGTCAGCGAAGCCGTGGCGGGGCGCTATGACGCGGTTGTCCCACTCTTCGAGGGTGTCGATGGCCATGGCGCCCTGGAGCGCGATGGGACCGCCGCGGCGCAGGTACACCTCGCGATAGATATCCTTGAGGCCGCCGAGCACGTAGCGGCGATAGACGACGCGCCGGGGCTCATCGAAAGCTCGGGCCGCGCCGGCGAGATCGACCGGCGTGCACACCGCGACGGCCCCGGCGATGCGCGGGTCGTGGTCTTCGGTCATGAGGCGGAGGGTCACGTGGCCGCCGAGGGAGAAGCCCCAGACGAAGACCCGCTCGTAGGGGCGCGCCGGGGCGCTGGCGAGGGCGGCGGCGAGGTCCGAGGTGAGGCCCGCGTGGTAGTAGTCCTCGCCGGAGCGGTCCGCGCCCCGGAGGTTGAGGCGCAGCGTCGCCATGCCCGCGTCGTGGGCGGCCCGGGCGGCCAGCATCATGTAGGAGCTGGCCGCGCTGCCGCCGAGGCCGTGGACGAGGAGAACCAGGGTCCGGGCCCCGGGGGGGGACGAGAACCTGCCTGTGAGCCGGATGGTGCCCACCGCCGGGTCCCGGGTCTCGGTGCGGAAGTGCCGCGAGGGTGGCGGCGTGGGCGGCGCGAGGACAGCGCCGATGTGGGGCCACAGCGTCCAAAAGTGCCCCGTCGCCATGGCGAGACCCTCGTATCGAGGGGCCCCAAAGGCAAGGGGCAATGGCTAGGCACGGAGCACCGGTCAGGGTAAAACCCCTTGACGTTACGCATAGATGTGACCACATTCGGCTCCATCGGTCAGGGCCGGAAGGCAGCGGATATGGGAATACCAGGCACCAGCAGCGCAAAGGCCCCCGAGGTCACCGGGCCCGACCTGCGTACGCGGCTGCTCCGGTCCGCCTCGGCGCTCTTCTCGGCCCAGGGATACGTCGCGACCTCGATGCGGGCCGTCGCCGAGGGGGCGGGGTGCACGAAGCCCAACCTCTACTATCACTTTGGCAGCAAAGAAGCGCTCTTTGGCCAGTGCCTGCGCGTCGAGGGTCAGCGGTACGTCGAGCTCATCGGCGAGGCTTTTGCGCGGCAGGCCCCGGTCGCCGAGCGGCTTCGCGTGGCCATCGGGCTCTTCTTTCAGCACGTGCGCGCTGATCCTACGGGCATGCGCCTCGTCTACAACGCCCTCGAAGCGCCCGACCCGGGCCAGCCGTCCATCGACGCGACCGAATTGCGCGGTGGGCCCGTGTTGATGACCAGGGGTCTCATTCAAGAAGGCATCAGCGGGGGAGAGATCCGTTCGGACCTGAACGTCGAGGACGCCGTCCTCGCGCTCCTCGGCATGGTCGACCATCGTTGCCGTCGCCTGGTCTTCGAGGGCGACCCGATCCCCGAAGACTGCCCCGAGCGCCTCGTGGACATCTTCTTCAACGGAGTCTCCAAGTGACGCGGACCATCGTCTTGTCCGTCGCCTCGTCTGTCGTTTTGGCCCTGAGCGTCGCGGGTTGCCCATCTTCCGCTTCCGAGGAAGGCAGTGGCAACGGGGGCACCGCCACGACCGAGCCCGGGGATACCGCCACGGCGCCGGCTGTCGCCCGCGCCGCCGCGACTCGCGTCGAGTTGGCCATCATCGAAGAATCAGAGGCGAGCATCGAGCTCGTGCTCCCGGGTGAAATCAACGGGGCCCGGGACGCGATCCTCGGCTCGGCCATGGGCGGCTTCATCGAGCGGGTGCTCGTCGAGAACGGCGACGAGGTGCGCGCGGGGCAGGTGCTCGTTCGCGTCGATACGGCGATGGCGTCTGCGCGCCTTGCCCAGAGCGCTGTCGAACTTCGCTCCGCCGAGCGCGAAGTGGGTCGCGGTACCCGCCTCGGAGCGGCCCTGGCTCAGGCCCAACGCGATGCCTACCAAACCCGCTTCGACGCTGCCGAGGCGGCGCACGCGTCGGCCCGGATAGCGGTCAGTCGCTCGGTGATCCGTGCGCCGTTTCCCGGGGTCATCGCGAACCTCGAAGCCGACCGGGGCGAAATCGCCCCCCCCGGGGCGCCCCTCCTCCGGCTGATCGAGCTCGACGACGTGAAGGTCACCATCTCCGTCTCGGACCGCGACGTGGTCACCCTCCGCGAGGGCATGCCCGCGACTATCTCCACCGACGCCGCGTCCGGCGTCTTCGAGGGCCTCGTCAGCCACATCAACCCGGTGGCGGACCTTCAGACGCGTTCCTTCCTGGTCGACATCTCGGTGGCGAATCCGGAACGACGGCTGCTCCCGGGCATGATCGCTCAGGTCCGAGTCCGGGCCGCCCTCGGGGACGCCGCGTTGGTCATTCCCCAGGATTGGGTGGTCACCAAACTCGATGGCCTCGGGGTCTACCTCGAGCAAGACGGGCAGGCGGTATGGCGGCCCATAGGCCTCGGCCCCGTCGTGCGACATCAGGTCGTCGTCAACGAAGGGCTCGAGCTCGGGGCCCGGGTGATCACCACCGGGCACCGGGAACTCGAAGAGGGTGACCCCGTCCTGGTCGTCCGAGAAGGCCGCTGCTGCACCGATGGCCGCGTGAGGTTCTGATGATCCGCGCCTTCGTCAGGAACCGGGCTCCGATCGCCCTGGTGACCGTCTGCATCTTCTTCTTTGGGCTCTTCACGTACATCGAGCTGCCCCGGGAGGCGTTCCCGGACATCGACATCCCCGTCGTCATGGTGTCCACGCCCTACACCGGGGTTTCCCCCGAGGACATCGAGAGCCTCATCACGGTCCCCATCGAGTCGGAGCTCGCCGGTCTAAAAGACCTCAAGAAGATGACCAGCGTCTCGGCCGAAGGCGTCAGCTTGGTTACCCTCGAGTTCGAGCCCTCGGTGGTCATCGAAGACGCCCTCCAGCGGGTCCGAGACCGCATCAGCCGTGCCCGGTCCGACCTCCCCGAGGACGCGGAAGAGACCGACATCCGGGAGGTCTCGATGACCGACGTCCCGATCATGATCGTCACCATCGCGGGCCCAGTCGACGAGGAGGTTCTCAAGATCATCGGCGAGGGCCTCGAAGACGAGTTCACGCGCATCAACGGGGTGCTCGATGCGGACCTCGCCGGCGGGCGCACCCGGCAGTTTCGGGTACAGATCGATCCCCACCGCCTGACCCACTACTCCCTCAAGCTCGATGACGTCATCGACGCCATCCGGGATGAGAACGTGAACATCCCCGGCG
>JAFDCW010001102.1 GCA_019312705.1 Deltaproteobacteria bacterium | reverse complement strand
CTACGGCTACATGTGGGTCCGGGCGAAGCTCGAGCCCTTCAGCGCCTACGCGATCCCGCAGTCCTGGGGCCTTTGGCTCATCGGCTTCTACCTCGCGGGTCTCTTCGGCCTCTTCCCCGGCGTCGCCAACTGGGTGCACTCGGGGGGCCTCGTCACCGGCGCGCTCTTCGGTGCCATCGCGGCGATGCGCTCGAAGTCGAAGTCGAACTCTCGGCGGGGCCCGCGCTGAACGCCCTCCGTAACCGGATGCACGTCCGAGATGCGGATGCCATGCTGGGGACGATGCGCGCTACCAGAACGAGGTCTCTTGCGGTCCCGGGGCTCGTCGGGCTTTTTGCGGCAGCCCTCGCGACCATGGGCCCCGCGCCGGTGGCTCAGGCCCACGGGCGTTTCCCAGCGACGGGAGAGGTCGCCTTTCATCCGACCGACCCGAACGTGATCCTGCTGCGTACGACCTTCGGCTTGCTCGCCACCGACGACGGGGGAGGCGTCTTCCGCTGGGTCTGCCCCGCAGCCATCGGGGCACGAATGACCGAAGACCCGCATATCACCATCGCCGCGGACGGCGGTTTCGTGGTCGGCCTCTTCGACGGACTCAGCCGCGGCACCGGGGGCGGCTGCGACTGGGACTTCCCGTCCACCGAGCTCACCGACCGGGTCGTGATCGACGTCACGCGAGGTAGTGACGGCACCCTCTACGCGCTCACCTCCGACGGCGCCGCACCCAACGGCGTGCACCGAAGCCTCGACGAGGGCCTGAGTTGGACCGCCACCAACGACGCCATCGACCCGATCCTCTTCGAGACGATCCGCGTCGCGCCGTCCGACCCGAGTCAGATCTACCTGACCGGCGCCTATCCGCCGACCGCCGACACCCCGCGGCGCCCCTTCGTCTATCACTCGGCGGACGGCGGCGTCACCTGGGACTCCGTCGCCTTCACCGACTTCCGCGCCGACGACCGCAACGTCTACGTGCTCGGAGTCGACCCGACCGATTCGGGCCGCATCATGGTCCGCGTGCGCGGCGACTTCAGCGACCGGGTCTATGTGAGCGAAGACTCGGGGCAGACCTTCTCCGAGCGCATCTCCGTCCTCGGTCATCCACGCGGACCTCCGCGTCGGCTGCCTCGGGCTCCGGGGGTCCGAGCTCTTCGTCTGCGCCGACAACTACGAAGACGGCTACGCCCTCGGACGCTCGACCGACGGAGGCGCCACGGTCACACCGATGCTCCTCTTCGCAGATGTCCCTGGCACGGTCACGTGCTCCGCCGGCGCCGCGACCCCCGCCGCCTGCGAGGCAGACCTCGCCGACCTCATCGTGGACCTCGGCCTCGGCGGCGACGCAGGGGTCCCGGATGGCGGAGGTTCGGGGAGCGACGGAGGGACCGAGGACGCGGCGGCCGATGGCGGCGACGGGGGCACGACGACACCGGCGTCCACTGGATGCGCTTGCAGCACGGCGGCCGGGAGTCACCCCGGCCCGGCCCCGGGTCCCGCGGTAGCCCTCATTTTGTCCTTTGTTTTCGGGCTCTTCGGCCGCCGGCGTCGCCCGTGACTCCTCTCAGAGGGTGCCTCGACCGGGGTCCGGCCCCGGGCTAGGCTGCGCCCCATCCCCCGGGGGGCTTTCCGCGGGGTTGGAGGCGGTAATGAAGAGCTCGTTCATTGGAGCCCTGGCTCTGGTGCTTTTGGCGGTCACGGCACCGGCCCTCGCGCAGGACGCGCGGGACCAGGCGCGGCAAAACTTCGGAGCGGGAGTCGAGGCCTTCGAGGCCGGGCAATACGAATCCGCCCTGACTTCGTTCCAGGAGGCCTACCGGCTGGCGCCGCACCCGAGCGTGCGCGTCAACATGGCCAACTGCTACGAGCACCTCCGGCGTCCCCTCGAGGCGATGTTTCACTACGAGCACTTCCTGACGGAGTCCCCGGACGCACCGCCCGCCCAACGGGCCGAGGTCGAGGAGGCTCTCCGAAGCCTGCGGGGACAAGTCGGCGAGGTCACCGTCCGGGTGGTCCCCGACGGGGCCCTGGTGCGCATCGACGAAGCAGAGGTCCGCCGAACCCCCATCCTCCACACGATCCGCATGGTCCCCGGGAGCCACCTCCTCGAGGTTCGAGCCGAAGGCTACCAATCCGTTCGGCGAGAATTCGTCGTCGAAGGCGGGCAGCCCGCCGACATCTCCATCCGCCTCGAGCGTGGTGAAGACACGGTGGCGGAGCCGCTCCCGGTGGTCACCGCCGTCGCGCCGGCAGAGGAGGGCGGCGCGGTCGCAGCAGAACCCGACACC
>JAFDCW010000537.1 GCA_019312705.1 Deltaproteobacteria bacterium | reverse complement strand
CCCGGACCAGGAGGATTTGGCCTTCCCCCGCCTCGAAGACGTCGGAGATCCGGACATAATTCCGGTCGTTCCCGAACCGTTCTGACCCGCCCGCGGGAAAGCCGCCGCACCGTGCGTGGCATCATCGCCCCGGCCGTCGGTCTCGGGTACCATACCGAGTGATGGCCCAGCGACCGATCCTCGTCGTCGATGACGACCCAGAACTCTGCGCGATGCTCCGGAAGGCGCTCGAACACGACGGGCACGTCGTCGTGACCGCCGCGAACGGCATGGAAGCCATCCGGGAGTACGAGCTCAATCGCCCGTGCTTGCTCTTCGTCGACCTGATGATGCCCGCCCTCGATGGCGAGGAATTCCTCCGGGTCCTCGGGGACCCGCGGCCCCCCGTCGTCCTCGTCACGGCGAGCACTCGTCGCGAGGAAGTTGCCGAGCGTTTCGGGGTCGAAGGCGCGATCGAAAAGCCATTCGACATCAATACGATCCGGGCCTTGGCGCGCGAGCACGCCGGCGACCCGTCCGCCTGATGCACACCGGGGGTCCGGTGGTGTCCTCGGAAACTACCGGTATCCTACGCAGGTGACGGACCCCCTGATCGGCCGCGTCCTCGGCGGCACGTACGCGATCGAGCGAACCCTCGGCCAAGGGGGATTCGGCGTGGTGTACGTGGCGCGGCACCAACGGACGGGGAAGAGCTACGCCGTGAAGGTCCTGCGCGCCGACCGAGCCGCGGCGAGCGAAGACGTGAAATCCCGCTTTCGCCGGGAGGCCGAGACCCTCGCCTCGGTGGGCCACCCCGGCATCGTGGCCATCCACGACTTCGCGTCGACAGAGGACGGTATCGACTACCTGGTGATGGATCTGCTCGAAGGAGAAGACCTCGCCGCTCGCCTGTCACGGACCGACAGGCTTCCCCTCGAGACAGCTCTCGGGCTCATCAAACAGCTCGCTGGCGCCCTCCGCGCAGCACACGACAAGGGCATCGTTCACCGCGATCTCAAACCCGCCAACATCTTCCTGGTCACCGTGCCCGGCGAAGGAGAGCGAGCCACCATCCTCGACTTCGGACTGGCGAAGATGCTGGACGAGGCGACCGAAGCACGGGTGACCGCAAGCGGGGTCGCCATGGGCACGCCCCAATACATGTCGCCGGAACAAGCGATGGGCGTACCCCTCAGCCGCCGGACCGACATCTACGCCCTCGCCTCGATATTCTACGAGATGGTCTCCGGCGCCCCGGTCTTCGTAGCGCCGACCCTCAACGCGCTGCTGGTGAAGATCCTCACCGCGCCCCCACCCCTCATTTCCACCCATCTTCCCGTGCCCGCCGCGGTCGAGGCGGCCCTCGACCGGGCCCTCGCCAAGGAGCCCGGACACCGCTTCGGCAGCGCCCCGGAGTTCGTGGCCGCCCTCGAGGGGCGCAAGGTTCCCGCGGGCAGAGAGACGCGCCAAGGCCTCGATACACCGGTCCCGATGACCCGCGCGCTGCCTGCGTCGACTCCCCATGGGGGCCTCCCTCCCGGGGCGCCAGCCCTCGGGAGACCGAGCCCGGAGACACCCCACGGGTGGCCAGTTCAGGAAGTTACGGCAGAGGAGCCTCCCCGGAACCCGGGCGCGAAGGTGATGTTCGCGATCGCCGCCGCCGCGGTCCTGGGGGCGCTGACCCTCGTTGGGGCCGGCGCCTGGTTCGTGACGAGCAACTCCGGGGGATCTGACACGGTGGTCGAGGTGACCCCCGGGCCCGCGCCAGAGCCCATCGCCGTCGTCGCTGTCGCTCCGCCTACGATGCCGGAACCCGCAATGGACGGGCCGTCTCTAATGCCTGAGGACGACGAGGGGCTGGCCGCCGAGGGCGCGTCCCAACAAGAAGCGCAAGAAGCACCAGAAGCACCAGAGCCGAGTCTGCCTCCTGGACCGGGGAGGCAGACTCGGCCGCCTCGAACGCGCAGCAGTCCCCGCCCAACTCCCGCCGAGGCCGCCAGTCCTGCAGCCGCTCCCGCCGCCGCTCCGGGGGCCGCGGCGGTGCCCCCACAGGTGGCGGCAGCGCTAGAAGCGGCGCAGGCCACCTACCGCGCGCAGGTCGCCGACTATGAATCACAGCTCCGCGCGATTGATGCCTTCCTCGCTGACGTCGACTCCCTGCGCTCCATGTTCGGCGGCATGGCCGACGGACGAAGGCCGCGGATTTGCGATGGCAGCGGCGCGCGAGCGATGGGACGGGGGAGCGAGCTGGGATGGATCGTCTCGCAACAGCAGCGCGTTCGAGACCAGATCGAGCGCCTCTGCCAACCCTTCGAGAACCTGGAAAACACGCCGGTCCGAGTCCGAAACGACTTCGACCGCCTCGCCTCCACCATCGACCGGGCCGAACAGATGGCCTCGAATCGGTCCATTGGGTCCAATACTCCTGCCGACATCCCGGACCAGATCGTCGCCGCCCTGCAGGTCGCCCGCCGAGAGGTCCAGGGAGTCCCCGAAGGGCGCCGGCCTTTCCCCTGCGATGCGCCCGTCTTTCGGCGGCTACGACAACTCGAAAACGACAGCGACAGCTACGCGGCTAGCGGAGCTCACCAAGTGGTCTCCCTCCGCGACCGTATCTGCCGTCGGCTCGGCACGGACGTGAATTCTCTCCGAGCGTCGGAGCAGCGCTTCCGTCGCACCCTCGACGACATCGAGGGCACCGTGCGGCAAAACCGCCGCACCATGCGCGGCCTGCGCGATCGAATCCGAAGCCTCATCCAGTGAAAGCGGTTCCCTTCATCGTCAGCCTCGTGATCACAGCTTGTGGCGGAAGCACGTCGACGACCGCCAACGCGCCGGCGGCATCACACGCCGAAGAAGCAACGCAGGCGCCGGGGCCGACGGCGCCCGATGGTGCCGGCCAAAGCCCGATGGAGAGCCCGCGCGAAACGTCGACGGAGGACACGGCCCCGCCCGCGGCCTCACCCGCTCCCCCCGAAGAGGCTACGACGGCCTCAGCAGCGGGCGGGGAGGAGCCCCCCACACCGGCGGCCCCGGGCGCTCTCCCCGGTGCATCCGCTTCCCCTGTGCAGGCACCGCAGCACGTGCCGCCCCCGGCCTACGCGCTGCTCAACATCCAGAATTTCATCGAAGAGCTCTCGGCCATCGCGCGCTACCGGCGGCTCCTCGGGACGATCCGTACCGAAGTAGAGGTCCCCAGAAACCTTCAGACGGCCCCGCCCGTCTGCTCCTCCGGCGCTCGCGAAGAGGTCGCTGAGCTCGTCCGCGAGGGCCTGCCGGGCACCTCCCGGATTCGGGGCTACCCCGCCCCCCTCGACGAGCTCTGCGACAGCTTCGAGCAGTGGAGCGTCCCCGATGACGCAACCTCGGGCCGCATCCGAGGGTTCAGCACCCGGCTCACGCGAATCGAAAACTGGATGAAGGACATTCGCACCTGCCTCGACCCCGGCCCCTACGACCACCGCTGCGAAAACGCCTACGGCCCGCGAGGCGGCACCGACGCCCGGGATGCCCTCGCGGCCCTCGCCATCGTCGACGAAGCACGCACCGTGCTCCAGCGCGCACCCGGGGGACGCTTCCCCTGCCATGATCCCCTCTGGGCCCGCATCGAAGCCCGCCGGTGGACTCAACGGGTCGCCCGGGCGCAGATGCCCCACGTCCCCCGGGAGGCGACGCGCATCTGCGAGCGCATCGGCGTCGAGGCCGCGACCCTCAGGGAGCGCGTCCGAGACATCCGCGACCGAACCAACGTCGATGAGGCCAACGCGGCTCAGCGCGCCGGCTCAGTACAACGACGCCTCGACCAGCAGCGTCGGACCTACGGCCTCGACGACTGACGACGCCCCGTGAGCTCGGGGGCCGGTCCTCAAATTGGCATCGTCTCGAGTTCGAGGGTCAGCCGGTCGGGGTGTACGAAAGCGCCGAGGCGCTGGCGGAAGTCGTCGGTTTGGCGTTCGAAGGACCACGCCCCCTGGTCTTCGAGGGGGGGCTCGAAGCCATTTTCGCGGAGCGCCCCTTCGATGTCTGTCTCGAGGTGAAAACTCGCCGAGTCGCAGATAGCCTGCACCCGATCCGGCGCATCCGGGTCGAGGAAGACCTCGACCGACACGACCATCGGGGCACCGGCGCCGAGAACCTCGACCACCCGATGGATGAATGGCGAGGGTTC
>JAFDCW010000536.1 GCA_019312705.1 Deltaproteobacteria bacterium | reverse complement strand
CCGCCCATGACGACCGGCTTCGAGACGTCGATGCTGGAGATGGCGGCCTGCTGGGCGAAGGCGGCGAAGAGCGCGAGGGCGGTCATCGCGGCGGAGCCGATGGCGAAGCCCTTGCCGATGGCGGCGGTGGTATTGCCGACGGCGTCGAGCTTGTCGGTGCGCTCGCGGACCTCGGGGTCCTGGTGGCTCATCTCGGCGATGCCGCCGGCGTTGTCTGCGATGGGACCGTAAGCGTCGACCGCAAGCTGGATGCCCGTGGTGGAGAGCATGCCGAGGGCCGCGATGGCCACGCCGTAGAGGCCGGCGACGTGCGCTGCGCCGACGACACCGACGGCGATGACGAGGATGGGAAGGGCGGTGGACTGCATGCCCACGCCGAGGCCGGCGATGATGTTGGTCGCGGTGCCCGTCTTGGACTGCTCGGCGATGGAGTCGACCGGGGGCTTGTTCATCGAGCAGTAGTACGAGGTGATGAGGCCGACGGCGACGCCGACGCCGAGGCCGATGACCGTGGCGCCAACGACGTGGGTCCACTCGATGAGCTTGTCGCTGCCCGCGACGGTGGTGCCTGCGGCGGGCCACATGTACTTGGCGATGCCGATCGTCACGAACACCATGAGGCCGGCGGAGCCGAAGGCGCCCATATCGAGGGCGTGCTGGGGGTTGCCGCCCTCCTTGGTGTTGACCACGAAAGTGCCGAGCATCGAAGCGATGATGCCGGCGGCGGCGATGATCATCGGCAGGATCACCGGGTTGATGTCCCCGCCCTGGGTCGCCGAGAAGCCGAGGCCGAGGACCATCGCGCCGATGATGGCGCCGATGTAGGACTCGAAGAGGTCGGCGCCCATGCCGGCGACGTCGCCGACGTTGTCCCCGACGTTGTCGGCGATGACCGCAGGGTTCCGGGGGTCATCTTCGGGCAGCCCCGCCTCGACCTTGCCGACGAGGTCGGCGCCGACGTCGGCGGCCTTGGTGTAGATGCCGCCGCCGACGCGGGCGAAGAGCGCGATGGACGAGGCGCCCATGGAGAAGCCAGCGAGGGCGTTGACCGTCGTCGCCAGGTTGAAGGCGAGTACCTGAGTGAAGATGATGTAGAGCCCGCCGAGACCGATGACGGCGAGACCGACGACGCTCATGCCCATGACCGCGCCGCCGGAGAAGGCGACCTTGAGGGCCGGAGCGATGCCCTTCCGGGCCGCCGCGGTCGTGCGCACGTTCGCATTTGTCGCGACGCGCATGCCAAAGTAGCCAGCGAGGCCCGAGGCGACCGCGCCGCAGACGAACGCGAGGGCGATGACCGGGGTCGCGGTCGCACCGCCGCGGACCTCACCACCCATGTTCGCGACGGCGAGCACTCCGGCCACGACGACGACGAAGCCCGCGAGGACCTTGTATTCGCGGGCGAGGAAGGCCATCGCGCCCTCCTGAATGGCAGTGGCAATTTCCTGCATTTCCTCGGTGCCAGCATCCTGCTTCTTGACCCAAGCGGCCTTCACGTAAGCGAAAAGGAGCGCGAGAACTCCGGCGCCGGGCACCGCGTAGATGAGATTTTCCATATTGAGGGGACGATCCTTCGCGCCGCGCGCCCTTTAGGTTCGGGTGGGTACGAGGCGCGCGCTTTCTACCCGATTCCCGGGTCCCGTCAAACACTTGGGGGCGTTTTTGGGGGGGATCGGCTGAACAACAGAGCCGGAAACGGTGAGGCGCCGCGAATTTCGGGGATCGCGGCCCGGGCACCATCGAGGTCGCCGGGGGCCTGAACGCTGATTTTTCCAACGGTTTTGTCGATTCGGCCGTTGAGGCCGGTCAGGACCCGGCCCGGGCCTATCTCGACGAAGAGGCGAACCCCGTCGGCGATCATGCGTTCGATGCATTGCTGCCACCGGACCGGCCGACTGACCTGCCGAAGCAAGGCGTCCCGGGCGGCCTCGGCCTCGGTGACCGGAACGGCGTCGACGTTGACGTAAACCGGGATCTCGGGCTTCGAGAAGGGCGTGTCCCGGAGGGAACCCTCGAGGCGCCGCTCGGCGGGCTCCATGAGGGAAGAGTGAAAGGGGGCGCTGACCGGGAGCAACAGCGCCCTGCCCTTCTGGGCCTTGATGGCTTCAACGGCGGCGTCGACGGCAGCCTTTTCGCCCGCGATCACGACCTGCCCCGGGGAGTTGTAATTGGCCGGTTCGACGACCCCGTCGATCTCCTCGCAGATGCCCTCGACCACGGCCGCGTCGATCCGGAGGGCCGCGGCCATGGCCCCGACGCCAACCGGCACGGCATCCTGCATGAACTCCCCGCGACGGCGAACGAGACGCACGGCGTCGGCAAAATCGAGGGTGCCGGCACAGACGTGGGCGCTGTACTCGCCGAGACTGTGGCCGGCGGTGACGTCCGGGACCTCCCCGAGGGCCCTCAAGAGAGCTACCGAAGTCGTCAAGATCGCGGGCTGGGTATTCGCCGTGAGGGTGAGCAGGTCCGCCGGGCCCTCGAAGCAGAGCCCCGAGAGCGACTCACCGAGGGCAGCGTCGGCGGCGGCAAAGACGGCCTTCGCTGCGTCTGAGGCATCACAGACCTCTCGGCCCATGCCGACCTTCTGCGACCCCTGGCCAGGAAATATGAACGCGACCTTTCCCATGTCGAAACCCTCTCGCGCGGCCCGAAACCCGATCAGGGGCCGTGGTAGTCGTGGCGGTTCATCCGCTCGAGCACAAAGAAGCTGACCTCGAGACGAATGCCCGGGAGCACACCGAAGGCGTGGCCGAGCAAGAGATCGGGGTCGTCCGCGTACACCTGGACCAGGTAGTCACGCAAGAGGGCACCCGGGTCGTACCAGGGGTTGTGGCCGAGGCCGTAGTCCAGGAGCAGGCCGTTTTCGTAGCGAGACATGTGGGCGCCGGGGATGACCCCGTGTACCCGGTAGTAGCCGAAGCGCCGGGGGTGGTCGTCGTTGGGCTTGGCGAGGTGCGGCTTTCCCACGCCGTTCTGCTTCACCGGGACGTTGTAACCCTGGATGAAGGGCTCGGGCCCGCCAGGGTGCAGATCCGTGCCCTCATAGAAGCCCTTTTTGAACTTCCGGGCACCGATAAGGCCGGCCCAGAAGCCGGTATTGGTGCCGGCGAACTCCCAACCGACGAGGCCCCCGAGGTCCGGAGCAATGCCCCCTTCCATCAGGCGAATACGGTCGCGTTTCGAGCTGGCCTTGGCGAGCGACAGCGCATCCCAACGGCTGCCGTCGGGCCGGAGCCCGCCAGGGCCGGGGTTCGGCGCCACCTCGGCACGGGGAGGGGTCGCACCCTGGGGCAGCGCTTCGGTAGTCTCGGGCACGGCCGCTTTGTACCACGCAGCCGCCGTCTGGATTAGGATCCGCCGGTGGGCGACGCCGCAGACCGGATCATTGTGGGCCCAGATGGGTCGGTGAGGGCAACGAGCCGCGCCCTCGAAAAGGCGCTGGGCAAGCGCGCGGGCTTCTACCGGTTCGGCGTCGACACGGCCGGGATCTTGGTTTTTCGTCGGATCGTCGATGAGGAAGACCCCGAGCCGCCGGCGGGTGCGCCGCGGCTGCGCATGGCCGGCGAGATCCTCAACAAGATGACCATGCTGGAGATCATCAACGTGATCGCCAACTCGGGCTGGGTAGGCGACCTTCGAGTCCAGGGCACCGATGGCACGACCCGGACGATGTTGATCGACCAGGGCGCGATCAAACACGCCAGCAGCAATCACACGAACGACCTGCTCGGCGAGGTGCTCTTCCGCCAGGGCGTGGTCGAGCGCGAGACCCTCAAGCAGCTGCTCACCGAGGTGAGCTACGACAAGCGTCTTGGTCAGCTCGTCGTCGAACGCGGCCTGCTCGGGCAAGACCAGCTCTTCGCCGTGCTACGGAAGCAGGTCGAGCAGATCGCCCACGGCACCCTTCTCGTCGACGAGGGCATGTACTCCTTCACGACCGTCGATGAGACCGCGCCTCCGCCGTCGCTGACCGTGCACATCTCGGTGCAAGGACTGCTCATGGAGGGCGTGCAGCGCATCGACGAGATGACACTCTTCCGAGAGCGCGTCCCGAACTCCAAAATGTGCCCGCAGGTTCGGCCCAATCGACCGGAACGCAAGCTCGACGAAACCACCTCGACCATCTTGGAGTGGTGCGATGGCGTGC
>JAFDCW010000535.1 GCA_019312705.1 Deltaproteobacteria bacterium | reverse complement strand
GCGTAGGCAGCGCCCCTGAGCAAGACGTTGGAGCTGCGTTGTTCGCCGCCAGTGCGAATGAGCAGATCAACCGGCCCGACCTCGAGAGAAGGCATCGCCGCTTCGAGGGCCGACGCGTCGATGGCCGCGGGGTCGAGGTCACCCGCGAGGGCTGCGCCGGCGAGGGTCCGGGTGGCGGCGAGGATCTCTTCGCGGCCCCCGTACGAGAGGGCGAGGGTCAAGCTCATACCCTGGTTGTCGGCGCTGTCTCGGATGAGGGGTTCGAGCACGTCTCGCACCAGGGGCGGCAGCCGCTCGATGTCGCCGACCGCGCGTAGCCGGATTTCGTTGTCGAGGATCTCGGCGCGCTCGCTCACGAGGTAGTCCCGGAGCAATACCATCAGCGCCTGAACCTCCGGCGCGGGTCGCTCCCAGTTCTGTTCGCTGAAGGCGTAGAGGGTCAGCGCGCGCACGCCGAGACGCCGCGCCGCCCGCACCGTGCGCCGCACGGCGAGGCTTCCCTCGCGATGCCCGAGGGGCCTGGCACGGCCGAGCTGCTGCGCCCAGCGTCCATTGCCATCCATGATGATCGCAACGTGCTGGGGGACCGCTGAGACATCCACTAAGGGCATTGTGAACCAATGCCACGGGCCCCGGGCCGCAGCAACCGCGAGGCGGTGGGTCGACAGAGGAGCGCGCCGAACCGTCGCTACCAGGCGGTGGGTCGTTTCCCGAGAGTTGGACAGTAACGCCAGAAGGCCTTACTGATGGGTCGTCGAATGCATGACCCCTACGACACCCTCGGCGTCACGCGAAGCGCGAACGCAGACGAGATCAAGAAGGCCTACCGCGCCCTCGCACGCAAGCTGCATCCGGACCTCAACCCCGACGACGCCGTCGCCGAGGACCGCTTCAAGGACGTGTCGCACGCCTACGAGGTCCTCAACGACGAGAAGAAGCGGAAGCTCTACGACGAGTTTGGCGACGTCGGCCTGAAGGAAGGCTTCGACCCGGACCAATACCGCCAGTACCAGCGCTACCAGGGAGGCCGCGGGCGTGCCGCGGGCTTCGGGGGCGCCGGGGGCCAGGGCGGCTTTGGCTTTAACCTCGAGGACCTCTTCGGGGGTGCCGACGTCGGAGACATGATGGGCGGCGGACGTCGGCGCCGGGGCCCGCAGAAGGGAGCCAACGTCACGGCGACGTTGCGCCTCGACTTCCTCGAGGCCCTCCGCGGGGGCGAGCGCGAGCTCACCTTCAGCGGTGGCCGCGAGTTGAAGGTGCGCTTTCCAAAGGGCGCCCGGGACGGCGACAAGCTCCGACTCCGGGGTCAGGGAAACCAGAGCCCCAACGGCGGCCCCGCCGGCGACCTCATGCTGACCCTGCAGGTGGGCAGCCACCCCGTCCTTCGCCGCGAAGGCGACGACCTGCACATGGACGTCGCGGTCTCCCTCGCCGAGGCGTACCGGGGCGCGAAGATTCGCGTGCCCACCCTCCTCGGAGAGGTGAGCATGTCAGTGCCCGCTGGCAGTCAGCCGGGCACCAAGCTCCGGCTCCGGGCCAAGGGCGCAGAGCGCGGCGGCAAGCGCGGCGACCTCTACGTGCACATCCAGCCCCAGCTCCCGCCCCCGGGAAACGAAGACACCGAGAAGGCGCTGGATGAGCTCGAAGAGCAGTACGCCGAGCACCTCCGCGCCCACATCGAACTGTAAAGAGACTCTTCGTGGAGAGATGGCCTCTCAGTCGAGGAGCTGGACTCGTTCGATTCGAGCGCCGACGAGAAGGTCGTCGAGGTGGTCGATGCCGTCGAAGACGTGACCGAAGGCCGTGTAGCGCCCGTCGAGATGAGGCTGCGGGCCGTGGGCGATGAAGAACTGACTGCCCCCGGTATCGCGCCCCGCGAGAGCCATGCCGAGGGTGCCTCGTTCGTAGCGTAGACGGTTGTCCTCACAGCGCTGGGACCACCCCGGGCCACCGTATCCGTCCCCGCGGGGGTCGCCCCCCTGGACGACGAAGGCGGGCACGACCCGGTGAAAGAGCAGCCCGTCGAAGTACCCATCACGGGCCAGGCCAACAAAGCGCGCGACGGTCGTGGGTGCGGCCTCGGCCTCGAGCTCGACCGTAATCGTGCCGGCGTCGGTCTCGAAGACGACGCGGGAGTTCCGGGTCGGGACGTCGCTCGGCGAAATCGCATTCGGGATACTGCGCACCTCCGGTGGATCTTCGTCGGTCTGACGCCCCAAGACATCGAGTGCCAAGGCGCGGACCGTCGGATTTGCGTGACCTGCGAGCATACGAAGGCTCTCGAGAAAACCCCGGTCACCGATGGTGCGCACGGCGCGCAGCCAGCTTTGCAGACCCTCGAGGTCGTCTCCCGCGACCAGGGTCTCGCCGGCCGCCGCGAGACCTCGATGAATGGCGCCGAGGGCGGGCCCCCGGCGACGGGCCAACGGCGCGCGCGGGGCGGGGGCCCCGGCCGCGCGCACGGAGAGAACCGGAGCGTCTGCGTTCACCGTCTCGGCCCACACCGATGCCAGCGCGACGACGGCGTCACAGGCCGCGATGACCAGGCCGACATCACCTTCTGCGGCGAGGCTTTCGAGGACCAGGGTCCACAACTCGGGCTCCAAGACAGTCGCCGTCGCCCCGAGGACGGCCTGCCGCACGGAGCTGTCGCCGTCGCGGTGAAGACGTCGAAGATACACTGCCCGTTGGGCATCCGCCCCATCACTCGCGGCGATGACGGCAACCTCGAGACGACGCTGCTCGTCCCTACCAACCTGCCCGAGGCCGCAGTCGACGGCAGCGCCGGGCCAACCGCGGCCGCGGTCATAGAGCGCCGCCGCCTGGCAGTGAACGAGCCCCCGGGCCCGGCTGACCGGCTCACCCTCAACGGTCGCCCCGATGCGGTCGAGGGTTTCACGTGAAACAGCGAATACCCGCGGAGAGCGCGCTTCGGCTTCGAGGGCAACCAACGCGGTCATCAAGACATGGGCCTCGGTGGGTGAGACGCGGTCGTCCGCGAGGGCTCGGTCCAAGGAGCCCCGGAGGGCCTCGGCGGCACGATGACCCCGGTCGAGACCCACCTCGCGGCCCAGGGCACGGAATGCCTGCACGGCGACCTGCCAGTCGGCGTCCGCGGTGCGCGCCGCGAGGGCGTCGGCGGCGGGGCCGTAGGCCGCGAGGGCCCGGGCCGCCATCGCCCGCACGTCCGGCGATGGGTCCTCGAGGGCACGTACGAGGTCGCCCTTGATCGCCTCGCGGTCCGTGCCCTCGGGCGGGTCGATGCGCGTGAGGGCATACGCGCACGCCAGACGCACTGCGCGGCTCTGGTCGTCCCGGGCCCTTGATGCGACACGACGTAGGAGCGCGCCCGGGAGCGGTCGGTCCCGCAGCCCGTACGCCCCGAGACCTCGGCACGCCCCCTCCCGAAGCATCGGTTCGTCGGCGGCGATGGCGTCGCGAAACGCACCGAGGGCACCGGCACCCGCGATGCGCCCGAGGTCCCACAACTGAGCGGCGCGATTGCCGACGAGCTCCTCGGCGACTAGCGCCGTGAGTAACGCGCGCTCTGCTTCGGGCGGCGCGGCGTCCTCGAGACCACCGAGACCGAGGGCCGCGTGGCGCCGCACCTCCGCGTCGGGATCGCGCAGCGCGCGGCGCAGAAGCGTGACCGCCGCGACGTCATGCAGACGCGCGAGGGAGCGCGCCGCCGTGCGACGCGTCTGCACGGCGGTCGCTCGCAGCGCGACCTCGAAGGCGTCCGGCGAGGCGCGGCGGTCGGCGAGCACCACGAGCTCGGCGTAGGACTCGGCGCCGCGGCCGCCTCGAGGGTCTTGCTCGTCTTGCTGGTCTTGGTTCGACGACGTGGCGTTCGCTGTGATCGGCGTCTCCGACGGGGACGACGGAGACCCGTCGCACGCAAAGACGAAAACGAAGATTAGGAACACGGAGCGCATGACGACGCGCAGCTTACACCCAGTCTCCTCGAGTCACGCCACTCGTCCGCGAGGCGCGACGTGCACGTCGAAAGCATGGCCCGGGAACACGCTCGGCGAGTCGTCCAGAGGAACGCTAGCGGGCGTGCCCGGGCGCGTTTCACGTGAAACACAGAGGCCACGTCGCACCGCGTGGGACCCGCGTTTCACGTGAAACAGGGAGACCGCCTCACACTACATGCAA
>JAFDCW010000534.1 GCA_019312705.1 Deltaproteobacteria bacterium | reverse complement strand
TTGGGTCTTCAGGCACAATGTGGAAGTTCCGGCAAGCAACCGGGGTCGGCGGTCGCAGTGGAAGGCCATGGGTTTGCCGCTGAAGACGACAGCAGCCTCCAATGCAGGCGGGAGTCGAGTATGAGTCGGTTCAGAAAGGTATTGGTTCCGCTCGACTTCTCGGCTTGCGCGAGCGATGTGGCGGCAAACGCCGCCGACGTGGCCGAGGCTTTCGGGGCACAGGCCGTGCTCCTGCACGTCGTCGAGCTCCCGAGCGGCGTGAGCTCGAGCACGATGATCGAGCCGAAGCCGGGAGAGGATCCGGTCGAAGCGGGCGCGCACATGCGCTCGGGCGCGCAAGAACGCCTCACTCGGTTCGCGCCCTTCTTCGAGGCCAAGGGCGTGAACGTCTCGATGCATCTGCAGTCGGGCGCCATCGCCGAGGCCATCCTGGAGGGCGCGCGGGAAGTGGGCGCCGACCTCATCGTCATGGGAACCCACGGGCGTCAGGGCCTGTCGCGCCTGATGCTCGGGAGCGTCGCCGAGGGCGTGATGCGTCACGCCACCTGCCCGGTGATGACCGTGCGCACGCTCCACAGGGCCGCCTGCGAGTCGGCAAACTGCAACTGGTGCGACTCGGCTGTCACGGAGGAGGCGAGGGACGTGGAGGCCGAGCAGATGGGCTGAGGCCCTCGCTCGCGGATAAGCAGAGATGGACAACTTCACACCCATTGCCTCACTCGTCGGCGGCCTGATCATCGGGCTCAGCTCGACGCTGCTCCTGCTCATGAACGGCCGCATCGCCGGCATCAGCGGCATCACGGGCAACATCGTGTCCCCCCGCGCGGGCGACATCGCCTGGCGGCTCGCCTTCGTCGGCGGGCTCGTCTCCGCGGGAGCAGCCCTCTTCCTCGTGTGGCCCGAGTACTTCGCCGTCACCATCGATCGCAGCGTCTACGCGGTGGCCGCCGCCGGACTTCTGGTGGGTATCGGGACCCGGGCCGGTAGCGGATGCACCAGCGGTCACGGAGTCTGCGGCACGAGCCGCCTGTCCCCTCGCTCGATCATCGCAACTCTCACGTTCATGGCCACGGGCGCCGCGACCGTGTTCATCGTCGACCGTTTCTTCGGGGGCGCGCTGTGAAGACCAAGGCCATCGTCGCCTCCTTCGCCATCGGCGCCCTGTTCGCAGTCGGGCTCACGCTCGGCGGCATGACGCAACCCTCGAAGGTGGTCGGCTTCCTCGACTTCTTCGGCAACTGGGATCCGAGCCTGGCCTTCGTCATGGGCGGCGCCGTGGGCGTCTATGCCATCGCCTACCGCCTGGTCACCAAGCGCAAGGCGCCCGTCCTGACACCCCGCTTCCTGCTCCCCACCCGCCGTGACATCGACGCGCGCCTGGTCAGCGGCTCAGCCCTGTTCGGCGTGGGCTGGGGCCTCGCGGGCTACTGCCCCGGCCCGGGCATCACCTCGCTCGGCACGGCCGGCGTCTCGGCCTTCGTCTTCGTCGCCGCCATGTTCGCGGGCATGGGCCTGTTTCGGGTCGCCGAGCTATTGTCTGCAAAGCGCGCCAGCACAGCCGCCGCCGATCCGGCCCCCAAGGTCGCCCGCGAACACTGAGCCCCGCTTCACAGCCCTGCTGTACTGATCACGTCACAGCGAAGAGCGGTACTTGTGGGCCGGGAGCTCCGGCGTGATTCTCCAAGCGGGTGGTATTGGTTGCTGAGCCGGCCGATCTGCTCGCGACATTGAGTCGCGCCAGCGATCCCGCTACGGTCGAGGCCATGTACAGACGACTCTTCATCCTGGTGATCACGGCCTCCATCGGCTGCGGCGGTGACGACGGGGCGACCGGCGCCTGCGAGACGAGTGCGGACTGCGCCTCGGGCGAACTCTGCCTCGACGGCCGTTGCCAGGCGCAGGCGGACGCTGGACCCGATGGGGGTCCCGGCGATGGCGGTGGTGATGCCGACGCCGACGCGGGCTGCCCGACGCCCTGCGGCGGGGAGTGCTGCGTCGCGGGCAAGGCTTGCCGCAGCAACCTCTGTTTCACCGAGCAGACCTGTACCAGCCATGACGATTGTCTCGCGGACAGCTACTGCGACGACGACGGGCTCTGCACCCCCTACGGTGACGGGGAGTTCGACGATAGGTGCCAGCGCGAACCCGAGGGCCCGGACCACTTCCTCGCAGCGATCCAGTGCGCGTACACGGCCGCCCCCGCCGGGGACGCCGCCCCCGACCAGATCGAGGCCCACGGCACTCCGATCGTGATCGACCTGAACCTCGACGGAGACCCGCTTCGCCGACGACCGAGCGTCGTCTGGATCGGAAACAACGTCGGCGGCGGTCCGTGCGTCGGCGGTCGGGGGGTCCTGCGCGTCGTGGATGGCGAGACCTGCGAGCAGCAGTTTGCCATGACCGACGACGCCCACCGCGTCTCCGGCGGCTCCCCCGCGGCGGGCGACCTCGATGGCGACGGACGCCCCGAGATCGTGGCCATGCACATGGACGGCGGCCTCATCGCGTTCACCGTGAACGCCGCCGGCGTGATGGAGGTGCTCTTCCGAAGCACGGCGCGGGTTCCGGCGGGCGGAAACAACTGCAGCAGCCCCGCCATCGCCGACGTCGACGACGACGGCGTGCCCGAGATCCTCCTGGGCGGCCTGGTCTACGACGCGTCCGGCGCGCTCATCGCCGACAACCTCGGGGACATCCGGGCGACGACCTTTGCGAGCGTCTTCAGCGTGGTCACCGATGTCGACCTCGACGGCGAAGCCGAGCTGGTGACTCACCAGGGCATCTATCGATTTGCCCCCGGGACGCCCGCCCAGTGGGTCCTCGAGGACTACTACACCGGCGGTGCTGGTTCCCCCGGTTGGGTCGCGATCGCGGATTTTGGTGATTTCGCGGGCGCCGCGGGGGATGCCCCCGGGAGGCCCGAGGTGGTGATCGCCGGGAGCGGTGAGATCCGCGTCGAGTCGATCGGCGGCGACGTCGTAGCGGGGCCCTTCGACCTGCCGGGCTCGCTGCGCCCCGGCGGCCCGCCCACCGTGGCCGACTTCGACGGCGACGGGGAGCCCGAGTTCGGCGCCGCCGACGACTCGGGCTATACGGTCTACGAGCTCACCGGGGCGCGCTGGTCTCAGGCCTCCCAGGACGCCAGCTCTGGGGTGACGGGGTCGTCGGTCTTCGACTTCGAGGCGGACGGAAGCGCCGAGGTGATCTACGCCGACGAGTGCTACGTGCGTATCTACGAGGGCGCGACCGGTGACGTCGTCTACTCCTATGGCCGCACCTCGTGCACCTGGATCGAGAATCCCATCGTGGCGGATGTCGACGGCGACTTCCGCTCGGAGTTCGTGGTGCCCCTCGACAGCACTTGCTCCATCTCGTGCCCCGAGACCGACCCGCACTTCGAAGGGCTGCGCTGCGCCGATGACGCCCACTGCCCCGAGGGCAGCACCTGTACAGCGGGGCTCTGCGGCTGCACCGAGGACAGTCAATGTGGTGCGCTGCACGGCTGCCGGTCGAACGTATGCCGCGCCGTGCGCCGTCCCCGACGTGGCGGCATCGAGATCGTGCGCGATCCCTTCGACCGCTGGGCGCCGAGCCGCGCGATCTGGAACCAACACGGCTACTTCGTGACGAACGTCGACGAAGACGGGACGGTGCCGCGGTCGTCGGCCGCTCGCCGGAACTGGGAGGTGTCGGGGTTGAACAACTTCCGGCAGAACGTCCAGGGCAACTTCGACCCCCTCTCGGCTCCGGACCTGACCGCGGGGCACGGGAGCTTCGGCCTCGACTGCACCGTCGAAGACAACGACCTGACGCTCTCGGTCGAGGTGTGCAACCGTGGCGCCGCCGGGGCCCCGCCGGATGCGCGGATCGTCTTCGTCCCGCGGGGCATGACCGCGCCGGTGTGCGAGACGACGACCTCGGAGGCGCTGCTTCCGGGGCGTTGCGAGGTAGTGTCCTGCGTGTGGGTGGACGCCCCGGTCGAGACGTCGTTCGACATCGACGTCATCATCGACCCCGATGGCACCGCTCTACAATGCCGCCGCGGGAACGACGCCACGGTCATCGAAGGCGCCGCCTGTCCGCCCCCCCTCGGTTGAGGGGGCCGCCCTGGCCGCGCTTTGCCGGACATGCCCCCGAGAAGGTCATGTAGGTCGAGTCG
>JAFDCW010000041.1 GCA_019312705.1 Deltaproteobacteria bacterium | reverse complement strand
TACCCACGGGCTCGGTGCCCCCGCCTCGAAGCCCTGACTCCAGGCGGCTTCCGCCGTCGAGTAGACGAAGCGGATAGGCAAGGGGTCGAGGACGGCGCGCTGATCGTTGATCTGTCGTTGGTTTTCCGTGTAGCCGCCGCCCGTGAGGAAGACGAGGGCTCGGGCTCCGCGGTCCGGGTCTGCGGCCGTCTCCGCGACGAAGTCGAAGGCGGTCGTCGTGCCGTTCGACGCGCCCACCAGGACGATGCGGGTGGTGTCGAAGCCGCACGCATGTGCGCCGATGAAGTCGAAGGCCGCCTTGGCGTCGAGCCAGCCGGTCGGCCCCTGGTACGCGTCTTGGGCGCTGACCCCGTCGGCGGCGACGGCGCCGCGGCGATTGGTATTGATGACCGCGATGCCACGGTCCGTGAGGCGCTGAATGAAGTCGACCGGGTAGTTGGATCGGTTGTTCGACGGCGGGATCATGTGCAGGAGGATCGCCGCGCCCCCGCCCGCCAGGCCCGAGCTGTGAAAGTCGGCTTCGAGGGAGACACCGTCGTCGGTGGTCAGGGCCACGGTCTCGGGGGTGCCCACCCCGGGTAGGCACGCGGCGGTCGCGGTGTCCGCCGCGGTGTCCGCGCCTCCCGAGTCGGTGGCCGGAGTGCCGCTGTCGGTCTCCTCTGAACCGTCGCTACATCCCCACTGCGGCAAGAAGAGCAAGAGCGCCGAAAGCGGCAAGAAGAGCAGGAGCACCAAGAGCAGCCTGGTCGCGGGTTTGCACATGCGTGGCCTTCTCAAGGTACGCAGTCGCAGACGCCCAAGAAGCGGTCCGTATCGCAACTGTCGGAGATGAAGCGATCACACGCGTTCACCCCGCGGCTGTGCTGGTCCGCGCAGCGGAACCCGACGTTGCTGCAGTAGCGGATGCAGTTTCGTAGCGTCGAATCCGCAAACCCGAACCGGCATCCGACCGCCGGATCTCCACCGCAGTGCGTATAGCCGGGAACCGTCCCGGCGAAGTGGTCGGCGCACGTGGGCGCCGGGCCCGTGTCGGCCGGGCCCGTATCCGGGGTGCCACTATCGACTGGGCCCGCGTCCATGACGTCGCCGTCGCGCACCGCAGAATCTAGCACGCCCGTATCCGTCGTACCGCTATCCGCGGGGCCGGTGTCGCCGGTCACGGCCGAATCCCCGGGGCCCCCGTCGGCGGGCTGCCCGCTGTCGAGGGGGCCTGGAGGAACGGTCGCGCTCGTATCGAGCGAACACGCCGAAACGAGTACCAGCGCGAGGGTGAGGGGGCCGAGGAGCGTCAAGGCCGCCAGCCTAGCTCAATCGGGGGTCGGGCGCTCGGGGTGCAGCCCCTTAGTTCTATTGGGCGAGTTCGTCGCGCAGGCGCTCGATGCCTGCCCGCTCGGTGTGGCGGAGGGGCGGGCCGTCCAGGAGGGCCTGGACCAGAGGCCGCGCTTCGGGGCCGTAGATGTCCATCACCATGGCGCGGGCGCGGCGGCCGACATTGCCGTGGCCGGCGAGGCGGATGAGGTTGTCGCGCATCTCGGGGTCGGCGCGGGCGCTCGGGTCGAGGTCGTAGGCGCGTTCGTAGCGGTCGAGGGCGTCCGGGCGCCAGCCTCGGGCGAGGTAGCCATGGCCGAGGAGCAGAAAGCCCCGGGGGTCGGTCCGGTTTCGGCGAATGTAGTTTTCGAGGTTCTGCTCAGTGCCTTGGGACAGCGCGCCCGCCGCGATCTCCTGCCGCGCCGCGACGAGGGCGTCCGGTACGGGCGCCGCCCACGGGTCGACCCCCGGCTGCTCGTCGGGGTCCGGCGTTGCCGTGGCCGTCGGGGGAGCGGTGGGCCTCACGCCGGTCGCGGGTTCATCGGGGTCACCCGCTTCTTCGTGGGTGGGTGATGGCGGCGACTGGTCTGACGGGTTCGCCGAAGCGGCGGCGGCGGCCGCCGGCGTCGCCGCAGCGGGCGGACGGTCCGTCTCGTCGCCGCCACTGAGAATCGCGGTGAGCACCGCGGCACCCGGTGCCAGGAAGAGCAAGGCGGCCCCGGCGATTGCCAGGATTGCCCACCCGGTTCGCGGCGACCGGAGGGCGGAATGCGGTGACGCGCCGGGGCCGGACGGCGTCGCCTTCGCGGTGCCGTCGGGGGTCTCTCCCGGCCCCGGTCCCGGCGTGTCCCGAGCCGAAACCGGCAGAGCCGTCGGTGCCAGGCTGGGCCGGGGAATATTGGCGGCACCCTCGGTGGGCATGCCCCGGACCATCGGCCTCGGAAGTGCGGCGAGGGACGCGAGCATCTCCCCCGCGTTGCCGAAGCGCGAGCGCGCCTCCTTTTCGGTGGCCTTCGCGATGAAGCGGTCGAACTCGGGGGTGGGGCGTAGGCCCGGGCATGCCTTCCCGAGGCTCGGCACCGGCGAGATTAGGTGCTGGCGGATGAGGTCCGGCGGGTCGCCTTGAAAGGGGGCGGTGCCGGCGAGCATCTCGAAGAGCAAGATGCCCGCGCTGTAGACGTCACCGCGCTCTCCAGCGCCCTGTCCCGCAGCCTGTTCCGGGGACATGTAGGCGGGCGTGCCGATAACGGTCCCCGACTTGGTCAGCGCCGGGCCGCGGCCCTTGCGCTCCCCGGCGACGAACTTCGCCAGGCCGAAGTCGAGCAGCTTGACGTGCATCGGGTCGTCAGCGAGGCGTTGGAGGAAGACGTTGGCGGGTTTGAGGTCGCGGTGGGCGAGGCCTCGCGAATGGGTGAAGGCGAGGGCGCGGAGGATCTGCTCGAAGATGATCCGCACCGTCGGGGCCGGGACCGGCGCATCGCGGGCGATCAGTTGATCGAGGGGCTCGCCTTCGAGCAGCTCCATCACGAGGTACGGCGCCTCGTCCATGTGGCCGTAGTCGGTCACGGTGACGATGTTGGGGTGGGACATGGCGGCGAGGTTCCTGGCCTCGCGCTCGAAGCGCAGCCGGAGCTCTTTACTCTCGCCGAGCTCCGACGACAGGACCTTGACGGCGACCTCGCGGTCGAGCTTGTCGTGGACCGCGCGGTACACGGTGCCCATACCTCCCGCGCCGATCTCCTCCTGGAGACGATAGCGGCCGTCGATGACGCGGTCTGGATTCGGGGCGGGCACGAGCACGCACTGTAACGCGATACTCGCTATTGGCGGTGGATAGGAACCATCCAACCCCTCAACCTGAGAATACGCAGGGGCTGGGTGGCCTCCGGGGCCATCGCCGGTAAGCTGGGCCCAATGAGTCGGGGAATTTTCGCTCTTGGCTGTGGGTTGGTTCTTCTCGCCGCGGCCTGCGATGGGTCGACCCATTGGGAGCCTCGGCTTCGGCGTCGGTAGCGCCTACCCCGGCCCGGCCCGGCCCTTCGGTATGGTGCACCCCGGTCCCGACACCATGGAGGCGGCGGGCCTCGCCCCCGGCTTTGCCCACTGCGCGGGCTACTGGTACGCCGACGACCACATTCGCGGCTTCAGCCACACCCGGGCCCACGGCATGGGCATCGCTGAGTACGGGGCGGTCATGCTGATGCCGACCGTGGGAATGGATGCGTCGAAGACGGGCCCCGACGGCTACGGCAGCGCGTTCTCCCACGACACCGAAGAGGCCGCGCCTGGCTACTACGCCGTGACCCTCGAAGACCCAGGAGTGCGTGTGGAGCTCACCGCCGGCGAGCGCGTCGCGGTGCATCGCTACACCTTCGACGCCGACGCCGACGCCGTCGTGCTCAGCGACGTCGGCCACCACATGGCCGACGTCGAGGCCATCGACGGGGAGATCGTCGTCGACCCAGGGGCCCAGGAGTTCTACGGGTTCAGTACGTTCTCCGCCGGATATTCGGCGCGCTTCGGCGGCATGCCGGTCTACTTCGTCATGCGCTTCTCGCGTGCGTTTTCGTCCCACGGCGTGTGGAAGGCGGGGGCGCTCTTCGAGGGTGAAACGGCCCGCGCGGGCATCGACTCGGGGGCCTGGGCCCGCTTCGATACGAGCACTGACGTATCGGTGGAAGCCGCGGTCGGCATCTCCTTCGTCGACGTCGAGCACGCCCGCATGAACCTCGATGCCGAAGCCCCCACCATCGACTTCGAAGGCACTCGGGCGGCGACCGAGGCTGTGTGGGAAGAGCACCTCGGCCGGGCCGAGATCGAAGCCCGGACCGAAGCCGAGTTCCGTACCTTCTACACGGCGCTTTACCACACGCTCCTGATGCCCACCTTGGCGACAGACGTCGACGGGGCCTACCGGGGCATCGACCAGGAGGTGCACGCCGTCGACGGCTTCACCTATTACACCGACTTCTCACTCTGGGATACGTTCCGAACCCTGCACCCGCTGCTGACCCTGCTCTACCCCGAGCACCAGCTCAACTTCCTCCGGTCGCTCATCGCGATGGGGACCGACGGTGGCTACATGCCGCGGTGGCCCCTCGGCATCGGCTACACCGGGGGCATGGTCGGCGACGGGGCAAACATCGTCTTTGCCGACTCTTGGGTGAAGGGCATCACCGACTTCGACCTGCGCACGGCCTACGAGCTCATGCTCCGGACCGCGACCATGGCCCCCCCCGCGGACTCGCCCTTCAACGGCCGGAGTGGTGTCACCGAGTACATGGACCTCGGCTACGTGCCGATCGAGGCGGGGGGGTCGAGCGCGAGCTGGACCCTCGAGGTCGCCTACATGGATCATGGCCTCGCCACCATGGCGGAAGCCCTCGGTGAGGACGCGGACGCCGCGGACTTCCGCGCCCGGTCGGGCAACTGGCGGAACCTCCTCGACCCCGAGAGCGGTTTCTTCATCGGGCGCCACGCTGACGGCACCTTCGCCGACGTCGACCCCTTCATCTGGGAGGACTACTACTCCGAAGGCAATGCCTGGCACTACCTCTGGCTGGTGCCCCACGACCTCGACGGCCTCGCCGAGGCCCTCGGGGGCCGGGACGCATTCTTCGAGCGCCTCGACTACTTTTTCTTTCAGTCGATGCGTCGAGAGTACGTCTCCTTCGGTGCCGACATTTGGTACTGGCACGGCAACGAGCCGGACATCCACGCCCCGTGGATCTACAGCGCCTTGGGCCGCCCGGCGGAGACCGCCCGGGTCAATCGCTGGGTCGTCGATACGCGCTACGGCGACGGCCCCGACGGCCTCCCCGGCAACGACGACGGCGGCACGATGAGCGCTTGGTACGTTTTCACCGCCCTCGGCATATTCCCTCTCACGGGCCTCGACTACTACCTGGTGGGGGGCCCCCAGCTCACGGGCGCGACGCTGCACCTCACGGACGGGGACCTCACCATCGAAGCCCCCAACGCCAGCTACCGCGCCTTGTACGTGCAAGACGCGACGCTCGACGGCGTATCCCTCGACCGCGCCCGCGTCGACCACGCCGACCTCGCCGGCAGCACCCTGCACTTCGAGATGGGTGAAGCCCCCTCCGATTGGGCAACGCGCTAGCGCGACCCGGTCGGCGAGGGGCGTCGTCGGATCAAGGCATACACCCTGCCGGGATGTCGCCGGCGGTCGGGCAGAGCAACGTCTCTCCGTCGAGGAGGACGTGGATGGAGTCGATGCTGCCGTTGCAGTTGTCGTTGGCGTGGCCGTCGCCGGACCGTCCGTCACGGTACTCGGGGCACCAGTGGTTGATGCACACCCGGGGTGGCACCTGGAGCCTTTGATGTTCCACCGGGCTCCTCGAAGACCCCTCGTTGCCCCCGGCGCTCACCCCTCGTCGGGGGCAAAGAAGCCCCCGACGCAGCGCCATCCCGTGGGCATCTGGGTCGCGTCATCGCAGTACGCGTCCGACAGGCCTCGGGCTTCCGTGACCTCTGCCCCGCTCAACTCTGCGCCCGAAAAGTCCGCTTCGGCGACGTTGGTTCCGTAGAAATTCGCGCCCGTGAGGTTGGACCGCCGGAGGTCCGCGCCTTGCAAATCGGCGCCGTCAAAGTCCCCTCCATCGAGGGAGAGGCCATCGAGGACGGCGTCTCGTAGATCGACGTCGACGAAGGCTCGATGGCCGTGCACCGCGAGGAAACGCGCGGCGGTGCTGCGGACGGACGCATCGTCTGCCGTCATTCGGTTCTCCGCCGCTGCGCGGACGGCAACGCTGGTCGGATCGGCCGCAAACACGACGACGGCCGCGAGGGCCGCGGCGGCGAGTTCGTAATACGCCCCGCGGGGGCCCCTTCCCCGGAAGAGGAACGTCACGAGGGCGGCGCCGACCACCGCCACCGCCGGGGCGAGCTTGGTCCCGCCGGGGTAGGATACGAAGGGGGCGACGAAGGCCGCCGCAAAGAGGGCACCGCCGATGATTCCGACGCCAAAACGCGCTTTGCTCGGCCCCCGGGACTGGCGAAGGCCGAACTCGACTTCAGCGTTCGCCCGCGCTCGATCGATGGCGCGTTCCTCTTGGTCCAGCGCTTTCTTCTGAGCCTCTTCTCGAACTCTCTCCTCGGCGCGGCGGTCGAAACGCGGTGGGAGTTTGACCCGGGTCCTCTTCCGCGCTTCGTCCTCGCCCTCGGCGGGGCCGGTACCCACGTCGGCGGCGTCGTTCTGTACGAGGTCGGCGAGGAACGAGTCGACGTCCTGATAGCGATCCGCCGGATGAGGCCGCGTGCACTTGCGCACGATGCGCACGAGCCCTCGGGGGCTCTCCCTGAGGGTCTCGAGGGGCGGCAGGTCCGCGTCGCTTCCGTGCGGGTGCACCTCTGTCAGCAGGAAGTGCAGTACCTTGCCGAGGGAGAAGATGTCGGAGCGGGCGTCGATGCCAGTGCCCTCCTTTGCCTCCGGCGACGCGTAGGCGTGAAACGCCTGGGGCTCGACCGAGTCGCCGACCGTGCCGAGGAAGAGGCTCGTACCCGAGCAGCCCGCGACCACGGGGGCCCCCGTGTCGTCGATGTAGACCGTCGAGGGGCTGAGGGCGCCGTGCACGAGCCCGTGCTCATGAAGAGCCTCGAGGCAGAGGGCGAGGGCGGCGATGCTCTCGAGGCGCACTTCGAGGCTGTGCCCCTCCCCCCTGAGGTCGTGCAGGTGGCGCGTGGGCGCTGCCGGGAGGGTGATCGCGGTTCGGTCTTCGCTCACCGACAGCGGGGTCAGCACGGATGCCGGAAGGCCGTCCTTGGAGACAGCCAGAAGATCGCCGACGGCGGCCTGAAATTTGGTCCGGCGATCGTCGGTGACGCCCTCTCGGAGCAGATGGACCGAGACCTGTTCTCCGCGTAGGTCGCCCCGAAAGTGGTAGCCCGTAAGCCCCTCGCCGAGACGCTCGACGAGGCGCGCCCCGGCTGCCGCTTCACCCTCGGCGGGGCCCCGGCCTTTGGGTACCACCGCCCTGAGCGCCGAAGCCGAACCGTAGATGCTGGGGAATTCTTTGTCGCCCATCGTCCCTTGCCGGCGATGGTAGAGCAGATCGCCCTGTTACTGCAGGGAACAGGAGACGCGAGGCTCGAAGGCTCGGGAAGGTGAGCCGTTCCTGGTGATGATCTCCTTGGTCTCGCCCGCCGGGACATGCACGTTCGCGGACTCCGGGGTGACGTCCGTGGCGACCTCGCAACGGGCATCCTGGTCGCAGCCATTGTTGATAATCACGATATGCTGGTAGCCGTATCCCCGGTATCGGGCCTCGCCGCGGTGCTCGATGCAGGTCGGCTGCCCGTCCCCGTCCCCGTCCCCGTCATCGGGTCCGTTCTGGCCGAGGGCCGATCCTCCGCCGGTGAGGGCGCCCACGACGGAAAGGGCCAGGCCGAGGGCCAAGGCCATGAGCGCCGGCCCGGCGAGCCGTGCGCGTGTCGAGGGTCGAAGGGGTGAGGGGCGAGACCAGCGAGCCATAGATCCACCATATCCCTATGGATTTCTTCTGCAAGGCGCCGCATTGCGCGGCTCCACGGTGGCGGCTACGGTCCCGGCCCCACGAGGACATGACCATGCGCGCCCAGCTTATCTTTCTAACCGTTTCCCTGATGATGATGCCCCTTGCCGCCTGCGGCGACGACGGCACCGGCACCGACGGCGGCATGACCGACGGTTCGACCGACTCCAGTACCCCGCCCGCCGACTCCGGCATGGGTGACACAGGGACCCCGCCCGGCGATTCGGGCGCGGACAGTGGCGTGGCCTGCACCACGGACTGCGAGTTCATCGCCGTGGTCTCCGGGGCGACTCACAGCTGCGCCCTTCGCGCCAATGGCACCGTGTGGTGCTGGGGCGGCAATATCAACGGGACCCTCGGTGACGGCAGCACGCGTCACGAAGACTGCGGGTCCGCGGGCAGCACCGAGATCCAGGACTGCTCGCCGCCGGTCGAGGTCATCATCGTCGACGACGCGACTCTGTTGAGCGCCCGGGGCGGCAGCCAAAACTGCGTGATTCGTGAAGGCGGCGGGACGTGGTGCTGGGGGCGGGAGAGCGTCGGCCCGGCCAGCGGAGGCGAGCCCTCCAAGAACTTCGAGCCCGTGCCTCGGGTGGGCCTCGAGAGCCTCGAGACCGTCAGCCGCGGCTACAACCACACCTGCGGAGTGGTTGCGGGCCAGGCCGTCTGCATCGGACAGAACGGCTCGGGGCAGATCGGTGACGGTACCCGCGAAGAAGCCCGGGTTGCCAAAACGGTCGCTACGCCCACCGGTCTCGTCGATGTGCAGGCCAGCTCCGGCCCGCACTCGGGCCTCACCTGCGGTCTAACGACCGACGCGGCCTACTGCTGGGGCAACAACGCCGACAGCCAGCTCGGCGACGGCGTCGCCGATCACATGGGCGGCTGCGAGACCTTCATGGGGTCTAGCTACGACTGCGCCCTCGGCGCCCAGGCCGTTACCCTCCCGACCGGCGTGATGTTCACCCAGATCGCTCCCGGCGGCTCCCACGTCTGCGCGGTCGGCGACGACGGAAGCCTCTACTGCTGGGGCGCCAACAACTACGGCCAGCTCGGCCTCGGAGATCAGGTCGGCGTAGGCGTCCCGACCCTCGTCATCGACGCCGCCGACGGGGACCCCGTGGTTCAGGTCGAGACCGGCCCGGACTTCTCCTGCGCGCGGATGACCTCCGGCAAGGTCCTTTGCTTCGGCGACAACGCCGAGGGCCAGCTCGGCGACGACATGCCCAGCCACGGTGGCGGCTGCACCGCGCCCATGGCGACCGATTGCTCCTTCGACCCGGTCGAGGTCATGGGCCTCGCAGACGCCACGGACATCGGCGCCGGTAGGGCGCACATGTGCGCCCTCCGGGGCACCGGCGACGTGGTCTGCTGGGGCTGGAACACCAGGAAGCAGCTCGGTGACGAGACCCGCGATCGGCGCTACGCGCCGGTCACGGTCATGGACCTCGGCAACTGAGCCCGCGCCCATGACCGCCGCGGGCTCGGCCGAGGCTCTCTTTCCGCCGGTTGTGGCGAGGGAGGCCGACCGCCCAGCGCTCACGGCGCTCGGCACGACCCTCACCCGGGGGCGCCTCGCTGCGGCGCTCTCCCGCTACGCCGAGTGTCTCGAGACGGCCGGCATTCGCCCTGGCGACCGCGTCGCGGTCTGGACCGACCGGGCCCTCGAAACGCCGGTCGCGCTCCTCGGCAACGCGGCCTTCGGCGTCGTGAGCGTGCCCCTCAACCCGTCCCTCGGCACGCGCGAGCTCGATCACGTGCTCTCCGACGCTCAGCCAAAGCTCATCGTCGCCGCCGGTGACGACGCCGAGAGCCGGACTCCAGGTGCCGACGTCCTGCGCGTGACGGTCGATGTGACCGGCGACGCGGCGCCCGTCCGGCGTCTCGTCGATGATGAGCCGTTGCTCATCCTCTATACCTCGGGGACCACGGGTGCACCGAAGGGCGCTGTCCTGAGCGCTCGCAACGTTGCCGCCAACCTCGACGGCTTGGCCCAGGCCTGGGGCTGGTCCGCTTCCGACACGGTGACCCACGCCCTGCCCCTCTTCCACGTGCATGGCCTGGTCCTTGGCCTCTACGGCAGCCGCCGGGCGGGCAGTCACCTGCATTGGGTGCCGCGTTTTTCCCCTGAGCAGATCGGAGCCGCCCTCACGGCCGGGGCGACGATGCTCTTTGCCGTGCCGACCATGTACCACCGCCTTGCTGACGCGGCGGAGACCGACCCCGCCCTCGCCGCCGCCCTCGGGGGATCGAGGCTCTTGGTGAGTGGCTCGGCGGGGCTCCCGCTACGTGACCACCGACGCATCGAAGAGCTGACCGGCAAGACCATCGTCGAGCGCTACGGCCTGACCGAGACGCTCATCAATACTGCGGTGCCTCACGGGGCGCCGCGGCCCGGGTACGTTGGCCCTCCGGTCCCGGGGGTCGAGCTTCGTCTCGTCGACGACGATCGACGCCCCCTCGGAGCCGCAGCGGCGCATGACGATCGCACCATTGGCGAGGTCGCGGTCCGAGGCCCTTCGGTGTTCACCGGGTACCTGAACCGGCCCGACGCCACCGCCGCGGTCCGGGACGACGACGGGTGGTTCTACACCGGCGACCTCGCCACGATGACCACCGACGGTGCGCTGCGTATCGTCGGGCGCCGAGCGACCGACCTCATCAAGACCGGCGGGTTCAAGGTCGGCGCCGGGGAGGTCGAGGGCGCTCTCCTCGAGGATGCCGACGTCGCCGAAGCCGCGGTCCTCGGTTTGCCCGACGAGGACTTGGGTCAGCGCATCGTCGCCTTCGTCGTTCCCCGGGACTCCTCCGCGCCTCCCCCCGTCGCGCGTCTGGTGGAGGGTGTCGCCGCGGCGCTCTCGCCTCACAAGCGCCCGCGAGAGGTGCGCTTCGTCGACTCGCTGCCGCGCAACGCGATGGGCAAGGTCCAGAAGAAGCGCCTGCTCCCGGACGCGTCCCGTGACTGACGGCTATCGCTTCGACGTGATGAGCGGCGACTGGGTCGCGGTCGTGCCGGGGCGCAAGAAGGCCCATGCGATGCGCCGGGGGCGGGTTGACCTACCGTCGCCCGAGGGCTCCTGTCCCTTCTGCCCGGGGAACGAGGCTGAGACCGAGGCGACGGTTGCGGCGCTCCCGGAATCCGGCCCCTGGCAGGTCCGCGTGGTGAACAACCTCTTTCCCCTGGCAAGTGGGCTCACGGCCGCCGGTGTTTCTACCGAAGACCGCGTGTCGCCCCTCGTTCGGCCGGCCGTCGGTGCCCACGAGGTGCTGATCGAGCACCCGGGCCACGACCTCGACCTGCCGGACTACACCGAGGAGCATCTCCGGGCGGTGCTCGGGGTCTACCGCGATCGCGCTCGGGCCCTCCAGGCCCTCCCGGGGGCCCAGACGGTCGCCGTCTTTCGCAATCGCGGGCGCCGCGCGGGCTCCTCTCAGCCGCATCCCCACGGGCAGATTGTCGCGACGCCGGTGCCGGCCCCGCGGGCCGTCCGGCGCCAGGCCCTCGCTGCGGCGCACTTCGCGGAGCACGGGGCGACCCTTCTCGAAACGCAGATTGCGGATGAGCGCGCCGCGGGGCACCGCGTCGTCCTGGACGACGGCCGTGCTGCGGCATTCGTGCCCTTCGCCCCCCGGCAGAACCACCACGTGCGCATCGCGACGGCGGGGGCCCGGGGCATGTTCGGCGACGCGAGCGACGAGCAACTCGTTCACGTCGCGGGGCTTCTGCGCGGCGTGCTTCGTCGTCTCCGGGCCGCGACCGGGGGCGTGCCCTACAACATCCTCTTCGAATCCCCGCCGGTGGCCGACCGCGAAGACCCGGCCTCGTTCTGGTTTCTCGATGTCTTGCCGCGCCGCGGCGGGCCCGCCGGCTTCGAGCACAGCACCGGCATTCACGTCATCATCGAGGACCCCGAGGCGTCGGCAGCAATGCTCCGGGACCACCCGGGCTGACGGTCATTCCGGCGCCGCCGGCGCCTCCGCCGCGCACCCCTCGGGTAGGGCCTCGACGTCGCGGACGAAGGTCTCGATGCGGCCCTCGGTGGCGACACGGCGAGGCGGAAGGTCGAGCTCGCCGTCGATGGAGATGACGACTCGCCCGCCAACGTGGGCCCCGAGGACTTCGACCGTCATGAGGCCGGTCCCCCCGGGCATGCTGTCCCCGATGCCTCGCTCGGGTAGGGCGACGAGCAGCCGCGCGGCCGTGCCTCCGAGGGGGAGTCGAAGGGGAAGGGCGGCCCCCGCGGGAATGGAGAGCGAGACGCTCGCCTTCGGCACCCGGGCCCGGAGCACGCCGACATCGCCGACGACGAGTCGGTGCGTGCACCCCTCGGCCTCGAGGACCACCCCGCGGCCCGCGTCGTCCCCGTCGATGACGACGTCGTCACCAGCGCCCTCTTCGCTTCGGACCGTGAGACGAAAATGAGTCTCGACCTCGTCCATGACCTCGCGCCGATCGTCGCCGAGGACGGCCGCGAAGCGCCCGACCCGGGCCCGGCACCGGCTGCGGAGGTCGCTGCGCACGGCGTCGCAGGCTGAGGCTTCGCCCTCGAAGACGGCGCGGCAGATCGCTCCCGCGGCCCCACGCGCTGCGCGGCAGAGCTCCGGGTCCCTCGATGCCCAGGCCACGCAGTTCGGGTCCCTCCCGGCCGTCCCGCTCAGGACCGGGCAGGCCTCGGGGCGGCGATGGAAGACGGCGAGGCGCACGCGGCAGCCGCCCTGAACCGCCGAAACCGAGAGCGCATCGCAGGCCTCTAGGTCGCCCGCCCGGACTGCGGCGACGCTCTGGCAAGCGTCGTCGAGGAGGGCGTCGTAGCCGAGGTCGGTGACGAGATCGGTGATTTCCGCCGGCAGGCGGCCTCGCAGGTCGTCGGTGCAGTTCTCGGTGGTCTCGAAATGCTCGACGGTGGCGCCGAGGTCCGTGACGTCTACGGGCCAGGGGCTGGCTTCGGTTTCCGGTGCCGTCGATCCGGTGCCGCGCTCGGGGGCCACTGGAGACGCCGGGGGGGAACGCGGCGGGTCGGTGTCGTCGCAGCCCGGCGATGAAACCGCGACCAGCGCGACCGCGACCAGAATGACCGGACCGAGCACGGTTGTGCGCTGCGGTGCAGGGGGCTTCTGCACTGCCCTCCTCGCTTCACGCACGGGAACTTCGGCCGACATCACGGCGACGTTACCGCCCGCCGCGCAGGTTCACCACTTGTCAGTACGTCTATCCGAGGACTGATTTCAAAGTCGGCAGGGACACGTCGGACTTGAGCCTCGACCGCCGCGCGGCGCGTCGAACTCTTGGTGCCCCCGTACGCTTGGGAAGAAAGACGAAACCGAAAGGCACCAAGACCAACGCGAGGGGCAAAAAGGCCCCCATCACAGGAAGCAGAGAAACCGCCGCAGACATGATGAGTAACGCCGCAATCATCGCCCCCACGACAACCTGGGCGATTCGGAGGATCCTCGACGGCGGTCGACCCGTCACCCGGATGGTCTCTGGGCTCGACGTCGGGGCCCGTGTTTTCGGTACCCGGCCGCGTATGCGGAGGGGGCTGAACGCCCCCCCTAGGTCCAGCCCGTCCAAGCACTCCCCCGCTGCTCGTCCTCCGCCCACGGCGTATTCGATTGCTCCCCCAAAACATGGGCTGCGCCCATGCTGACTCGAGTCTCCCCGACCAACGTTCATCCGCGATGTCCCCCGTCCCAAAGCGCCACAAGCGACGCTTGCTTCCAAGGCACCGAGGAAGCAGTTGTCGTACCACCGCCCCTCGTCGGGACAATTGCGGCGCTCTCGTCGCCCTCGTTACGAGTTCGAAACGACAGCCCGGCGCGGCGTCACACCGGCGCAACGCTCTCCTCGGGCTCGTCGAGGTCGAACGGGGAGTGGGGGGCCGGTTGAGGGGCTCTGCCGGCAGCGTGCCGGTGCCGTTCGGGCATCTTGCCGCACCTTTTATGCGCCCCCGACGGGGCGCCGTTCATCGCGGAGCATTTGTGCGACCGCTTCGGTTACACTCCGTCCCGTGAGTCGGCGCCTCGCCACGACCTTGGTCCTCATCTTCGGGTTCTTCGGCCCGACGGGCGCGTTCGCCCAGAACGCACCGGCACCGGCACCGGCACCGGTTCCGGCACCGGCTCCCGCTCCGGTCTCCGTGCCAACCCCCGCCGAGGTGGCAGAGCAGGCCCCTGCACCGGTGCCCGACAGCGCTGACGTTCCCGACGTCCCGGATGCCGATGACCTGGCGCGGCCTCCCACCGATGGTCAGTTGGAAAACCCTCCGCCCGTCGATGGTGTGGCCGATCCGGCCCCTGCCGAGACGCCTGCGGTCCTCCAGGCCATCGTCATCGATGCCGCCCCCTATGGCATCGACCCCGTGGTCGGGCGCCACGTGACCGATCAGATGCGCGCGACCGCAGCGGCCCTCGGCTACCGAGTGGTATCGCCCGAAGAGACCGTCGCGGCGGCCCAGGGCTTGCGCATGCCCTATCCCCCGACCCCGGCGGACGTCTGGCGGGTGACCTACTTCAGCCAGTCCCAGCGTGGAGCTTTTGCACGGGTCTGGGCTCACGGCGGCAGCTACGTCATCGAGATCGCGGTCGCGAGCCTCGACGAGACCGGCCCCTTCTTCGCTCGAGGCAACGCTGGGGCGGCGGACCTACACACGGTCGTAGACCGCCTGCTTCGGCAGGCGTTGCCACCACCCGAGGTTTGGCAGCAAGGGGGTGCCGGCGGAAGTGCGACCTTCGCCGCCGCCGGTCAGTCGCCGGCCGAGACCGAGGAGCAGCGTCGGGAGAGGACTCGACGCGAAGAAGAGCAGGCGGCGCGCGCTGAGGAGGACCGACGACGCACCGAAGAGGCCATGCGCTACCGGTGGCACCTGGTTCTCCAGACCGAGGCGGTGATCGGGACCTCCCAGGACGGCTTCTACAACCACCTCGTCGGCGGTCGCATCGACTTCCGGGTCACCCGGGGCATCCTCTTCGGCCTCTACGTGGGCTACGCGAATCTCCAGTCGAAGGAGGGCCGCGCGAACAACCTGCTCTTCTCTCTCATGGTCGAAGACCGCATCCGGGTCTCCTCCAAGAGCGACATCTCCATACCGTTGCGCCTGTCCGTGGGCTACCTGCCCTACAACGGTCCCGTCATCCGCCTCTCGGCGGGCATCAACATTCCCCTCTCCAGTCGCGTCCAGCTCGGCTTCGACCTCCTGGCGCCGACCTTCTGGATCCTCCCCGAACGCACCGCGGTCTCCCTCAACATCGCAGCCGAGATCATCCTGCGCCTGTAGATTCTCGCCGCCCCCAAACGGCCCGGAGGGTGAATCGCGCCCACTTGCGTCAGTCGGCGAGCGCGCCCGCAGGTGCCGACCGAGCCGTACCTTTCGTACGGCGACCGAGGTGCCGAGGACGTGAGCCGGTCCCAAGAAGGCGAAAGGGCGGCGCCAGTCGACCGGAGCCGGGATTGGGACCGGAGCCGAATGGCGTGAGTGGGCGCGATTCAGCGGGATTCAGAACTTGCCGGTGAGGGCGTCGAACCTGAGCTTCCACACCATCATGATGGCTTCGGCGAAGATCTTTCGGCTCATCTTGCTCTCGCCGGCGCGTCGATCGACGAAGATGATCGGGACCTCCTGGACCCGGAAGCCCTTGCGCAGGGCGCGGTAGGTCAGCTCG
>JAFDCW010000533.1 GCA_019312705.1 Deltaproteobacteria bacterium | reverse complement strand
AACCTCGTGCCGGTCCTGCTCTCAATCCTCGAAGGGGCCCACGAAGACAGCTTCCGGGCCCTGAGTCGTCGACGCCTCCGGCAGATTGCTTTGCCGGTCGGGGATGGCCGCTACGTCACGGTCCCCGGTGAAAAGCTCTCGGGCATCCTCGAGGTCGTAGTCGAGCTTCACCAGGGAGACCGCCAAGAGCGGGACTCCCTCACTTTCGGGGAGCACGGGGCCCAGGGCCTCGAGCGCCTCGAACTCGCCCTCGGAGAGGAGGGGGCTGTCCAGTACCAGGGCTCGGCGATTGGGGCGAAGCATCGTGCGAAGAGGAGCGTCGCTCCGCCGCCGGTCGTCGAACCGCGAGGCCTCCGAGCGACCCTCCGGCCCTATCAACGTGACGGTCTGGCCTGGCTCCAGGCGTTGCGCAGCCAAGACGTGGGCGGCGTGCTGGCCGACGACATGGGCCTCGGCAAGACCCTTCAGACCATCGCCCACTTGCTCACCGAGAAGGTCAGCGGACGCATGGACGTGCCCTCCCTGGTCATCGCCCCGACGAGCCTCGTCGAGACCTGGCAGCGGGAGATCGCGAAGTTTGCCCCGGAGCTCGACGTGCTCGTCGTTCACGGCCCGAAGCGTGCGTCGGCCTATGCGAAGGTGAGCGGCGCCGACGTCGTGATCACCACCTATCCAATCGTGGTCCGCGACGAGGAGAAGCTCCTGGATCAGGAATTTCATCTGTTGGTCCTCGACGAGGCGCATACGATCAAGAACTCGCGCAGCAGGGCCCACCGGGTGGTGAAGGGCCTCGATGCACGGTACCGACTCTGCCTCACCGGCACGCCCATCGAGAATCACCTCGGCGAGCTATGGGCGCTCCTGGACTTCTTGAACCCGGGAATGCTCGGCGACGAGCTCGGCTTCCGGCGCTGGTATCGGAAACCCATCGAGGAGCAGGGTGATGAACAGCGCCTCGCGGCCCTCAAGGCCCAGGTCAGCCCGTTCTTGCTCCGACGAGAAAAATCCCAGGTCGCCACCGACCTGCCACCGAAGACCATGCTGCGCGTGCCGGTCGAACTCGAAGGCCGCCAGCGCGAACTCTACGAGAGCATCCGCGTCGCTGCCCACGCCGACGTGCGCAAGGCGATTCGGGACAACGGCCTCAAGGGCTCGACCATCTCGATCCTCGACGCCCTGATGAAGCTGCGCCAAGTCTGCTGTGACCCTCGGCTCTGCCGAATGCACGCGGCGCGGTCGGTCCTCGGGTCGGCCAAGACCGAAGCACTCTTCAAGCTGCTCGAGCGGCAGCTCCATGGGGGGCATCGGGTGCTCATCTTCTCGCAGTTCACCAGCATGCTGCGCATCATTTCGGAGGGGCTGAAGGAGCGCTCGATTCCCCACCTGTCGTTGACCGGTGCGACGCGCCGCCGCCAGGACGTCGTCGATGCCTTCGAAGCGGGGCGGGCGGATGTGTTTCTCATCAGCCTCAAGGCTGGCGGCTGCGGCCTCACCCTGACCAGCGCCGACACCGTGATCCACTACGACCAGTGGTGGAACCCCGCGGCCCAGGATCAGGCGACCGATCGGGCCTACCGCATCGGCCAGGACAAGCCCGTCTTCGTGCACGAGATCTTCGTGTACCTCTTCGCGCCGCTTTCGGTGTGATTCAGCGGTAGCGCTCGGGGTACATCACGGCCTCCCAGACCTCGGAGAGGTTTGCTGGGCGGTGGCCAACCGGGGGCTCCGGCTCTGTCGCCCCGGGGATCGGCCAGCGAACCGGTAGAGCCGCGCCCTCGATGTGGCGACGGTCGGTGGTAAGCCAGACGTGCACGGTGCGCGGAGAGGCCGGAGAGTCCGGCGAGGCCGGTGCGATGCTCACGGCCCGCGGCTCGACGGTGGCCCCAGTGAGGGCTGCTATCAGCAGGGGGCCTCGGGCATCTTCGACGGGCGCGAGGGAGACGTCTTCATCGGGTTCGCCCCGGGGGTCGGTGTCTTCACACGCAACGGTAGCTCGGCCTTCCGCGAGCGATGGTCCCCCCGCCCGTAGCGCGTAGAGGGCGCAGGTCGGTGCGGCGCCTTGCCCCGGGTCGAAACGAATCAGGGCGCGCAGTACCTCGAGGCGCTCTCCGTCGGCGAGTTCGATCGCCTGCGAAGCTTCTCCGTCCAGCGCGTCTTGGTCAGCGCTGCTGGCGCTGCGCTCGGCCCCGAAGGCTGCGATGTCGTCATCGCTCAGCGACCGGTGGCGTGGTGCCTCGGAGGCCCCGCAGGCCGCGGTGACGAGCGCCAGCAAGACTATTGAAGAGCGTGTGTAGTTCACTGCTCGGTTGTCGCCGGCGTAGCCCGTGCGGTCAACTTCGGGCCAGTTCGAGGCGGCACCGGCGACACGTGGGCTTCTCTCCGGCGAAGTGAAAAATGGGCCCCGCGGCGAACATGACCATCATGAGCGTCGGAATCATGCACACGTAGTCGGCCGCCATGAACGGGAAGAGCAGCAGGAAAACGCCCATTACGCCGAGCCAGGCCCGGCGCACCCAGGGCCAACCACCCCAGGGGCGGATCACCGGGACCGTCTTGTCGCACCGGGGGCAATGCGCCCCATCCGCCAACGGCGATTCGGCATCCCTGAGGGGCGTCGCCTCCTCCATCGCGGAAGCGTGGGCTGGAGTCTCCGGTGAGGCAACGCCCAAGGCGTCAGGCATACCCAGGTCATGTTGGCGGACGCCGGCGAGCAGGCGCTGCATCTGGAATTCAGCGTGCGGTGAATCCCGCGGCCGGTACCCGTGCACAGCGACCGCCCGCGCTGGATGAGGCGCGGGGGTGGTGGGACATGCGCCATCTCGAGGTCTCCGCGATGATTGCCGAGAAGCAGAGGCCCCTCGGGAAAGACGCCACCGACACGGTCGGCGTCGCCCTCGGGACCGTATGACGTGGCCGGGCTTTCCGGTGGACGAAATTGGCTCTAGAACACACGGGTGACCGACCGCCGCACCCATCATCGAACCTGCAATCTCTGCGAAGCCATGTGTGGCCTCGCCATCGAGGTCGAAAACGGTGAGGTGGCCTCGATCCGCGGCGATGCCGCCGACCCCTTGAGCCGCGGCCACATCTGCCCCAAGGGAGCGGCCCTCGGAGCGCTGCACGACGACCCGGACCGCCTGCGCTACCCGCTGCGTCGGACTCGAGGAGGCGGATTTGCGCGAGTCTCCTGGGACGAGGCCCTCGACGAAGCGGCGACCCGCATTCACGCGATCCAGGACGAGCACGGCAGGTCGGCGATGGCGGTCTACGCCGGAAATCCGACCGTGCACAACCTCGGTGCGCTCCTCTATGGGCCGCTCCTGCTCCGGGGCCTCCGGACGAAGAACCGATTCTCGGCGAGCTCCGTCGACCAGTGGCCGACGATGTTTGCGTCCTACTTCATGTACGGTCACCAGCTGCTCTGGTCGGTCCCCGATGTCGATCGAACCCAGACCTTTCTGATGCTCGGAGCGAACCCCGTCGCCTCCGGCGGCAGCTTCATGTCCGGCGGTGATATGACGGTGCGCCTCCGCGACATCGTCGCCCGCGGCGGCCGGCTGATCGTCGTCGATCCGCGTCGTACCGAGACCGCGGCCATCGCGTCTGAGCACCTCTTCATCCGTCCGGGGACCGATGCGCTCTTCCTCGCGGCACTCTTGCACGAGATCCTCGAACGTGGGGGCCTCCGGCCGGGGCACATCGCCTCGCTTCTCCGTGGCCAGGAGCGCCTCCCGGAGGCCCTCCGCCGCTTCACCCCGGAGCGGGCGGCGGGGCCTACGGGCATCGACGCCGACGTCATTCGGCGTCTCGCCGGCGAGCTGCTGTCGAGCGAAGCGGCGGTCGTCTACGGCCGCCTGGGCACCTCGACCCAGCGTTTCGGGGCCACCTGCCAATGGCTGATCAACTGCCTCAACATCGTCACGGGCAATCTCGACCGGGTCGGCGGGGCGATGTTCACCGAGCCGGCCTTCGACCTCGTCCACCCGCCGCCCTCGATCGACTTCGGACGAGGAAGCTTCGGCCGCTGGCGCAGCTCGGTCCGGGCCCTGCCCGAGTTCGGCGGCGAACTCCCGGTGGCGGCATTGGCCGAGGAGATTCTCGATGCGGACCCGGGCGATGCCATCCGCGGCCTCGTCACCTCGGCCGGCAATCCGGTTCTGTCCACGCCCAACGGACGGCGCGTCGACGAGGCCCTCCAGAGCCTCGACTTCCTTCTCTGCATCGACCCCTACGTCAACGAGACGACGCGTCACGCGGACCTCATCCTGCCCCCCGCATCGCCCCTCGAGCGAAGCCACTACGATGTCGCTTTCAATCTGCTCGCGGTGCGGAACGTTGCCAAGTGGTCCCCCGCGCTCTTTTCACCGAGCGGAGACACCCGCCCTGAGCACCGCATCATCGCTGGCCTCCTTCGACACCTCAGCCGAGCCCGGGGGGAGGGCGCTCTCGACGCTGCCAAGTGGCGAGCCCTCGAAGAGTTGGGCCCCGACCGGATCCTCGACCTAGGCTTGCGCCTCGGACCCCGGGGCCTGCGCCAAGGGCGTAAGGGCCTCTCCGTCCGCCGCCTGTCTCGCGAAAAACACGGATTGGACCTTGGCCCCCTCCAGCCGTGCCTCGGGTCGCGGCTGCCCGCCGAACACGCGTACGTCGATGTCGCACCGGAGATTCTTGTCGAGGACCTCACGCGCTTGGACGACGAGCTACCAGCTTCGTCCGCTTCATCGTCTTCGCCCGAGTCCGCGCCGACGACGTTTCGCCTCATCGGCCGACGCCACCCTCGCGGCAACAATTCCTGGATGCACAACGTACCCAAGCTCGCGGCGGGCAAACCGCTTTGCACACTCCTGATGCACCCCGCGGACGCAACGGCCGTCGGCCTCGCCGATCGCGACGAGGCGGAGGTTGCGACCCAGATAGGCGCAGTCACCGTGCCGGTCGAGTTCAGCGAGTCCATGATGCGCGGCGTTGTCAGTCTTCCCCATGGCTTCGGTCACGGCCGCTCGGGGGTGAAGCTGCGCGTGGCGTCCCAACGCCCCGGGGTGAGCATGAACGACCTCACCGACCCGGCGAACCTCGACGCGCTCAGCGGAAACGCCGTGCTCACGGGCTTCCTCGTCGACATTCGTCCAGCTCGCTGAAAAGGGGGCGTTCTCCCCTTTCCGAAGCGCTCGTCTCGTGCCATCACACGGCCATGAGAGACCTCGATGTCAACAAGACCGTAGAGCTTCTGAACTCGGTGATGGAGTTCGAGCTGGCGGGCGTGGTCCGCTACACCCACTACTCGCTCATGGTGACCGGCCCGCACCGGATCCCCATCGTGGACTTCATGAAGGCCCAGGCCCAGGAGTCCCTCCTGCACGCCCAGGAAGCGGGCGAGATCCTCACCGGCCTCGAAGCGCATCCCTCCCTGAACATCGCGCCCATCGCGGAGAGCCATCAGCACTCGCTCAAGGAGATCCTCGCAGAGAGCCTCGCCCACGAGCACGGCGCCCTGACCATGTACAAGGCGCTCCTCGACGTGGTTCAGGATGCCAGCGTCTATCTCGAGGAGTTCGCGCGCACCAAGATCGGCACCGAAGAGCTGCACGCCTTGGAGCTCAAGATGATGCTCCGGGACTTCGGGTAGCCGCTCTAAACAGCATCGCCTGGAGCGTGGTCAACGCCTGATAGGACAGGCCGCGCCATCGCCGGCCCCGAGTCCATACGTATGGACGAGTTCGTCTACACGTATGGACAAAGTCCATACGTGTAGACTCGGACGCTACGTATGGACTTTGTCCATAAGT
>JAFDCW010000532.1 GCA_019312705.1 Deltaproteobacteria bacterium | reverse complement strand
TTTCGTTCGCTCATCGAGGTCTCCTCAACGCTCGTAGGTGTAGAAACCGCGCCCGGACTTCCGGCCGAGCCAGCCAGCGGCCACGTAGTTCCGCAGAATGGCTGGGGGGCGATACTTGTCATCGCCAAACTCGCGCTGCAGCACTTCGGCGATGAAGAGGACCGTGTCGAGGCCGATCAGGTCGGCGAGTTCGAAGGGCCCCATGGGGTGGTTGAGGCCGAGCTTGGCGCCGGTGTCGATGTCCTCGACGGTCCCGAGGCCCTCCTGAAACGAGAAGCAGGCTTCGTTCAGGAACGGGATCAGCATCCGGTTGACGATGAACCCGGGCATGTCCTTGGTGGTGATGAGGGTCTTGCCCATCTTCTCCGCGAGCCCCCGGGCCACCTGATAGGTCTCGTCGCTCGTTTGCAGCGCGCGGACGATCTCGACGAGCTTCATCACGGGAACGGGATTCATGAAATGCATCCCGATGACGCGGTCGGGCCTATCCGTCGTGCCGGCGAGCTTGGTGAGGGATATGCTCGAGGTATTGCTCGCGAGGATGGCGTCCTCGTGCATCGCGGCGTCGGCGTCCTGAAAGATCTTCGTCTTCAGTTCCATCTGTTCGGTCGCTGCTTCGACGACGAACTGAGCCTCGGCGAACCCGTCGTATCCGTCGATGGGCGTGATGCGCCCGAGGACCGTGTCGCGGGTCGCCCCGTCGATCTTGCCCTTCTCGACCAGTCGGCCAAGGCCTTTCTCGATGCGCGCCTTGCCCTTCTCGGCGTGCGCGAGGGAGGCGTCCTTCAAAAGCACGTCACACCCTGCCTGGGCGGCAATCTGAGCGATGCCCCGGCCCATCTGACCAGCGCCGATAACTCCAAAGACCTGGATGTCGGTCATGCTCGTTCCTCTCGAAAAAGATCGTTAGAGGTCGCGCTTCCGGCGACCATCAATGCGTCGAGGCGCCTCGTAGCACCTCCAGCGCTCATCGTCCTCCCGGCGAAGCCGAACCCGGGCGGCGTAGGCTCCGGGTTCCCCCATGAGCCCCTGCTCGATCTCCGCCAGGTGGAGGTAGAGAGCGTCCCCGGGCTCGTCCACGAGGTCGCGTTCCTCGAGGCGACGTCCCGCCTCGATGGCCCCGGCTCGAAGCCGCAGCATCGCCGCCGACAGCCCCTCGGCGACTCGCCCTTTCGCGCTCGCCACGCGGGAGAGCATTACCCCGAGGGACCGAACGATTCCTTCTCGGGCCCGACCGAAGCTCTTGCCCCGGGCCGTCGCCAGGAGGCGGCGGACCGCGTTGCGCCGATTGCGTTCGGCCCTCTCGTCGGCTTCAGCGAGGCCCTGGCGGAGGGCAGCCGCGAGACGCGCGTCGTGGCCACCGTGGGGCAAGGGGGTGACGTCGATCCCGAGGGGACGAATCTCAGCGAACTCTACCGAGAGCTCTGCCCACTTCTTTTGGTGAGTTCGAGTCAGACCGCGTGGGCTGTCCGGAACCTTCCCGTCCAGCTTCTTGGCGAAGCGTGCGAGGCGATCGTGCAACTTGCGGCGGCCCCGGGTGGGCCGCGGACTTGCGAGGGCGGGGTAGCACTCTCGGGGAATCGAACCGATGGTCGCTTCGAGGGCCGTGAGCACAGCAATCGTAGCCGTGCGCCCCCGGTCGAGGAGCCGCGTGGCTTCGATGACCAGGCGCTGTCGTTCCCTCAAGTGCTCGAGGAAGGCCTCGTCGTCGAGGGCGGCGAATTCTACGGAGTCGAGGGACTCGAGGCGACTCGCTAGACCCTGCTCGAATCGACGGCACGCAGCGAGGGGGGTCGCGACGTCCCCGGCGACTCGAGCGGCGCGCAGCGAAGCCCGGGCCACCGACACCGGATCCCCAGCGCCGCGGCGCTCGATGACCCGCGTCGGGGCAACTAGCCGTCGATAGGGCCTCGCATAGATCCGGCGCACGGAAGCCTCGTCGTTCGCGGGGTCTTCTTCGCGCAGAGCCTTGTCGAGGGTATCGATGGCGAGGGGCGCGACCGTGCCCTCATCGGGAGCCACCAGGACCACGATGCGGAAGGGTGCTGCCGTGAACGACGGACGAATGGCGAGGGGCCCCACCCCGCTCACCGTATAGCGCCCCCGGGACCGACAGAAGGACACCTCAGCGGGGCGCCCCAAGGCGAGCTGTGCGCGGTCCGCGAGGTCCGCGACGGTCGACGCCGCGAAACCATCGAGTCGGCCCTCCCCCTCCGCAATGACACGGTTCGTCCGTCGATCGACGCGCCACGGATTTGCGGCGGTCTCCCAGACTCGAATCTCGTCCGGATCGCCAGCTACCGGGTCGGCGCTGGCCGCCCTGCCCACGGCGCCTTCCTCCACGACCACGACACGCACGGACAGACGGCTCAGTGCACCACCGAGGGCTGCTCGCACCTCGGTGGTCGTCACGGCGTCCAGGAAGTCCGCCATTTTTTCCGCAGGGTCATCTGCGAGAGCCACCTCGGCCCTGAACCCCGGGCTGCGCTCGAACCGCGCCGCCAACGCGCGGGTCGGAAAGAGAGGGGTGAGTACCAATCGGACCCCACGTTCCCGGATCTGTGCGACCGCTTCCCCGAGACGTCGGTGAGGCGCATCACCGCGAAGGCTCACGATGAGGCCCTCGGCGAGAGGCACGCCACGGGCAGCGAGCTGCGCGAGGGCGACCGCCTCTTCGCCTAGGCCCTTCGCCTCGCCAACGGTGAGCGAGGCGAGAGACTGGACCCCGGGAAGGGGGTCAGCCATTTGCTGGACGCTGTCTTCCAATCACCGCTCGATGACTACGGCCACGGCCTCACCGCCACCGATGCAGAGCGTGGCCAGGCCGCGCTTCGCATCCCGGTCCGCCATCGCATAGAGGAGCGTGGTGAGGATTCGCGCACCACTGGCGCCGATCGGATGACCGAGGGCGACGGCGCCACCGTGAACGTTCGTCTTTTCGAGGTCGAACTCCGCCTTTTGGGCGCAGGCCATGGTGACGCAGGAAAACGCCTCGTTTACCTCGAAGAGGTCGATGTCCGACACCGAAAGGTCCGTGCGCCCGAGAGCGGCCTGGATGGCTCCGACTGGTGCCGTGGTGAACCACTCGGGCGCCTGCGCGTGACCGCCGTAGGCAACGAGGCGAGCGAGGGGCGTCAGCCCGTGCTTCTTGACGGCGTCGCCGCTGGCGAGGACCAGGGCAGCCGCGCCGTCGTTGATCTTCGAGGCGTTCGCGGCGGTGATGGTGCCGTCCTTGTCGAAGGCAGGGCGGAGCTTGGCCATCTTCTCGAGGCGAGCGCGCTTCGGCTCTTCGTCCTCATCGATTACCTGCTCTCCCTTGCGGGACTTGACGACCACCTTGGCAATCTCGGGGGCGAGCTTACCGGCCTCTTGGGCGGCGATGGCGCGGCGATAGCTCTCCTTCGCGAACTCGTCCTGGGCCTCCCGGCTGAAGCCGAGCTCGCTAGCACAGAGCTCTCCGGCCATGCCCATGTGGTAGTTGTTGTACGGGTCCCAGAGCCCATCGTGAATCATGCCGTCGATGATCTGGCCGTTGCCCATTCGATAGCCCGTGCGGGCCTTCGGGAGGAGGTAGGGCACATTGCTCATCGACTCCATGCCGCCAGCGACGACCACATCGGCGTCGCCGAGCAAGACCGACTTGCTGCCGAGGATGACCGACATCAGGCCAGAACCGCAGACCTTGCTGATGGTGGTCGCGGGCACGCTGTCCGGAACACCGGCGCCCTTCGCCGCCTGGCGAGCCGGCGCTTGGCCGACTCCGGCGCTGAGCACATTGCCCATGTAGGTCTCGCCGACCACTCCGGGATCGATGCCCGTCCGCTCGAGGGCCGCGGCGATGGCGGTCGCACCGAGGGAAACCGCAGACACCGCCGCGAGTTCTCCCTGAAAGGAACCGATGGGCGTACGCGCCGCCCCGACGATGAATACCTCTCGCGTCGCCATGCTGCCTCCCACCCGGCGGTCTTTCATTCGCCGGACGCCGGTTCGAGCCGGCCTTCCAATAGGGTCAATGCCCATGCATTCGACCGGATGCAACCGGTCGCCTGTGGTCTCTCTCAGCCGGTCGGCGCATCCATCCCCGCATCCGTCGCCGCATCGGTCGCGGCGTCGGTGGAGGAATCCATGACCGGGGGCGTTCCGGAATCGATGATGCAACTCGAGTCGATGGCCCCCGAGTCGGG
>JAFDCW010000531.1 GCA_019312705.1 Deltaproteobacteria bacterium | reverse complement strand
GCTGCATCGCGACGGAAAGTTAGGCGCTCGGGCAAGCCGGACGTAGCCTTGCACATCGAGATCCGGCTGCCCTGCCGGATGGGGGGAATGGAAAACCATGAAAAGACTGCTACCGATCATCGTCGCGGCTGCCTTCATCGCGCCGTTCGTTTCAGCGACGGCTGCGGCTCAGCCCTCCACCGGCTACTCGGCCACGACCCCGGATCGGCACCGCATCGCGTTCGAGCTCGACTTCTTCCACGAGGGAAACATCTCGACGGCGGCGATATCCCCGGCGGTTTACGCGCGCTTTCGACTCATCGACGCGAGAGACGGGCTCGCCGTCGAGACTGGCGAGGGGGGGCTGGTGATATACTTGGATGTCGACTGGCGTGGGGCAGCGCTCGTCGGTGAAGCGGGCTCGTTTCGCATGGGCAACCCCTACGTCGGCGCGAGCGTCGGCATAGAGTCCAGGAGCCTCACAGTGCGCGGCAGCATCGGCCTGACGCTGCCGCTGACGAACCTCTACGACGAGGGCTTCGACGACGTCTTCGCGTACGGGTACGCCTTGGCCTTGCACGGCGCCTGGGACGCGCACCTCGTACTTCCGCAGACCCTCTCGGTGCCCATCACGGGAGAGATTCAGTTCCGAACCCCGATCCTCCTGCTCGGCGCCGACGGCGGCTTGATCCCCCTCTTCAGCGTGCCGAAATCCGGCGACGCCGGCGATCCCGTGGTGGCGATTCAGCTCGGCGCCTTCGCCGCGTTCACCCCGATCCCCGAGCTCGCGGCAGGCCTGCGCTTTCAGGTGGTCGGATTCTTCGGAAACGGCGGCGAGGAGGGGTTTGTGGCCCTCGTGCCCTTCGTGCGTGGTGAGGTCGGGCGGGGCTTCATCGAAGGCCGCTTCTACATGAACCTCGACGACCCCTACGGCTTCTCCTTCGACGACGGCAAGATCTGGTCGGTCTCGGTCGACGCCGGGGCCGAGTTCTAGGGGCCGCGTGCACGCCACCACCGAGGTGAGGTGGCCGACGCGCCTCTCAGCGGGCGGCCCCGCTTCACAGCCCGATCTGCGGTCCCTACGTCGATGCTCTCGCAAAAAGACGACACGACCTCAGGCCGCCCGTTCGCCCTGGTAGTACGCCATGGCGAGGCCGGCGAGTTGGGCGCTGAGCTTGGCGGCGCGGTCTTCGTCGACGTAGCCGCGCTCGGCGCAGCGCTCGTAGAACAACGAGGCGCCTTCGAGGACAAACGATACGTATCCGTCGGGGGCGGGCCCGAGCTCGTCACTCGGCTCCTGGGCATCGAGCTCGAGGGCGAAGGCGGCGGGGTCGAGGCGGTCGAGGCGCATGGGCACGCCGTCGGTCGCTGCGAGGTGCATGGTCAAGGTCATGATGCCGCCGCCGAGGAGGGCTTGCACGGCGTGGTCGTCGCGGGTCTGGAAGACGGCGGCGCCGTAGCTCATCGCCTCCCAGCTGGCGACGAGGCCCCGAAGCTCCTCGGGGTTCAGCTCGCCGGGCCCCCGCGGCTCGGGCAGCGCCACGACCTCCGGCTCGGCCCCCTCCCTGCGCCGCAGCAGCTCGAGCTGGGCGATGCACACCGCCGCGTCGTGCTGAGGCACGACCCCCGTCGCGTAACACCACCCCAAGAAGTCATCGAGCAGGGCGATCATCTGGAACGCCCCGAGCCCCGAGGCCTTCCGCCCTCGCTTCGCCCCCGCCGCGAGCCAGTGCGACGTGTAAAGCGGCACGTCCCGCGGCATCGCCGCCCGGAGCGCCCGCCCATGGGTCGCCGACGCGTCGGTACGGCTCTTCAGGTACCTCGCCGCCAGCCCCTGGGCCGAGACGGCCCCGCCCTTTTGCGTGCGCTGGTTGCTCTTTCGTGACCGCTTGATGCGCTGGCGTCGCTGTTGCTTTTTCATGAGCATCTCATCGGCCCGAGAGCGTGCCGGTTGCGTATTTTCTTTTCGAAGTTGGCGGCCCGCCGCAATTGCCCTCATGAACCCCGCACCATGAGCCCGCTCTTGCCGACCCCGGAGACCGACGAAGCGTTCTACGCCGTCGACCCCGAGACCGACTACGGCCCCGCGCTCCAGCGCATAGCCGTAGCCGCCAACCTCGACCCGGCCGCCCAGCCGGTACGCTTCGAGGAGGGCTCGGTCCCGGTCTTCGCCCTCGGTGAGCGGGTCGCCAAGCTCTACCCGCCGAGCTGCGCCCCGGCGTATCGCAACGAGCGAACGATCCTCGACCACATCGCGGGAGCCCTCCCGGTAGCCACCCCCCGGGTCGTCGCCGCAGGGCCCCTCGACGCCTGGCACTTCATCGTCATGGAGCGGCTCCCGGGCCAACCGCTCCGGGCACGCTTCGACGACATCCCGCCCCTCGACCGACCGCGCCTCTTCTCCGAGATAGGCGACGCGGTCCGCCGCCTTCACGCCCTCAGCACCCACCCCCTACCGCGCCCCGACTGGTCGGCGATCATGAAAGAGCAGCGCGCCGGCTGCGTCGCCCGCCACCGCCGCCTCGGCCTCGACGACACCTGGCTCGCCCGCATCGATGCCTTCCTCGACCGAACCCTCCCACGAGCCTCGGACCTCCCGGCCGATGGCCACCCCGTGCTCCTTCACACCGAGGTCATGCGCGAGCACATCTTCGTCGACGAACGCGACGGCCGCTTCGAAGTCTCCGGCCTGCTCGACTTCGAGCCCTCCCGCGTCGGCCCAGCGGCCTACGAGCTGCCTTCGGTCGGCCTCTTCCTCACCGAGGGAGACCCGGCGCTCTGGAGCGCCTTCCTCGACGGGCTGGGCGTGCCCCCCAGCCAACGAGGCGACGAGCACGCACGCCACTCGATGGCGTGGGCCCTGCTTCACCGCTACGCCAACCTGAGGTGGTGGCTCGAGCGCCTGCCGGCCCGCTCGCCGCGCCGGTCTTTCGACGACCTCGCCCAGGAGTGGTTCGGCAGCGCTGGCTGACCTGAGCTATTTCACGCAACTCCCCCGCCGAGGCCCCGATAAGCGCGTCATGACGACGCCCACCATCGAGCGCCGGGCCTTTCTCGAGGCCGGCGAGGGCCGGGAGATGAGCACCGAGGCCACGGCCCTCGACCCCCGCCTCGCCGGCGCCGGCCTCGAGGCCGCCGACCGCAACCACGACGGCGCCATCCGCGGCGAGACCGAGCTCGATGCTCTCTTCGACCTGCTCACCCGCGCCGCCCCTCGGCGCGGCCCAACCCCTGGTCCCAGGCGAGGTCGAGGCCAGCGCCCCGTCTCCTCGACGATGCTCGCGGGAGTCGCGGACGCCCTCGGCGCCCCGGCCCTGAGACCTGCTCCTCGCCGCGCCGTCCAGAATGCCGTCCAGAATGCTGTCTTGGAAGTCGCCCTCAACGACACCGGCATCGCCGAGGCGACGGCCCTGCGCCGCAACGCCGACGTACTGCTCGTCGGCGACCTTCCGTCCCGCCGCGACCTCGTCGCCCTCAGCGACGGACGCCGCTTCGACCTGGCCGCCCCCACCGGCGTGCGTGACTTCGTGCAGGCCCTGGCTCTTCCCGACCATCAAGAGCGGCGCCTCATCGCCGTGCTGCTCATCGCTCGCCCCGGCGCCCGGCGCGAGCTCGGCGAACTCGCCCGCATCTGGTCCGCGGCCCATCGCGGCGAAGCCGTGCCCGCGCGCCTCATGCTCAGCGGCCACGGCGACGGCTTCGCCATCTTCGGCGACGACGGAGACCGCCTCGACGACCAAGACATCGTGCGCCTGGCCCAGGCGATGCCCGAGGCCGCAGCCCGTGTCCGGGCGCTGCACGTCGCCGCCTGCCAACACGGATACGAGCCGCGCATGGCGCCCTTCATCGAGGCCTTCCCCAACCTCGACAGCGTCTGGGCCTACGCCGGCTTCTCCCCGAGCGGGCTACCGGCCCAGCGCCAACAGGCCCTCTGGGAACGCGGCACCCGGGGCCAGCCCCCGGGGGGCGGTGAGCTGCGCCGCGCCGACGCCCGGGGCCTTCGCCGCGGCGACGCGGTGCGCGTGTGGACCCAAGGCCGAGGCTTCGACGGGCCACCCCTTCGCGAACTACGACTCATCGAAGGCGACATGAGGCGCCTCACCCCGCTCTACGACGACCTCATGGCGGGCCGCGTCCCGATGAACCCCGCCCGCCTTCGTCAGCTCACCGCGCTCTACGAACTCCTCCAGGAGTCCACTACCCATCCC
>JAFDCW010000530.1 GCA_019312705.1 Deltaproteobacteria bacterium | reverse complement strand
ACACTTCCTGGCTGACCATCTTGGTCACCTCTCCGTCGATCTCGTATTCTGAGAGATCGATCGACTGCACCCGGTATTGCTGGCTGAGGAAGTCGGTAATCTCCTCGTCGGAGATGAAGCCCATTTTGGCCAGGGCATAGCCGAGGCTGTCGCCGGATTTTTGCTGCTCGGTCTGGGCGGAGCGGAGCTGCTGGAGGCTGATGAGCTTCTGTCGGACTAGGAGCTCGCCGAGGCGATTCGACATGCGTGTTTTCCCTGCATTTGCCCGGACGGGATGCGCCAGGATCGTAGAACGTCCGGCATCATAGCAGAGCTGGAAAAGCAGATTGGGGCTAAGCTGCCCCAGCGATGAGCTTCTTGCGGCGCATGTTCAGTCGTCCTTACCGGCAGGCACGAGCCGCCGAGGGCGCCGGGGACTACCGAAAGGCTGCGATGCACTACGTCGAAGCGGGCCTCCCGGAGGACGCGGCGAACGCCCTGCTCTTCCACGCGGCCAGGGTTTCGACCTTCGAGGAGCGGCTCCTCGCCTACCAAGACGCCCTCCGCTGGCTCGCGGAGGACCACCCCCGGCGGCCCGAGGTCCAAGCCCAGATCGGCCTAGCTATCGTCGATGATGCGCGTCGCCGCGGCGCTCGGACCGCCGAAGAGAAGAGGCGCCTCGAGGACGCGGCGACGCGCCTCGAGGGGGCCGACCGCCACGCCGAGGCGGCCAACGCCTGGGAACTGCTCGAACGCTGGGCCGACGCTGCGCGGTGTCTCGAGCGCGCGGGGGAGATCGAGCGCCTCGAAACCCTGCTCACGATGACGAGCGAAGTGGACGACCAAGCCCGACGGATTCGCCGTCGGGTCAAAGACTACGAAATGGCGATGGCGGTCGGGGCCCGCGGAGAGGCCCGCGACGCCCTGCGCCTGGCCCTCGACGTCGACCCCGGCGACGGCGCCGTGGCGGACCTTCTGCGGCGCCTCGAGGGGCGATTCCCTCCGCCGTATCGGGTCGAGCTCGTAGTCGACGAGCGCCGGGTGGTGGCGGTGGGGCGCTTGCCGGTGATCTTGGGGCGCGCCGGAGCGGACGTCGCCTTTCGTGGTGCCAGCGTTTCACGGCGTCACGCGGAGCTCTCTCTCCGCGACGGAGAGGTCGTGGTCAAGGACCTCGGCAGCCGCAACGGCACCCTGATCCGAGGGGTGCCCATCGCGGGAGAGGTGCGGCTCGCGGGTGATACCGCTGTCGGTCTCGGCGATGATGTGGACATTCGGGCTGTCATCACCGGCGAAGGAGCTCTGCGCCTCGAGGTCGACCGCGGCCTCGACCGCGGGTTGAGGGTGCTCGTGGGCACCGGGGACCTGAGCCTCCCCGAGGTCCCCGGGAGCCTGTCGTTTCCCGATGGCGCGGCGACGCTCACGGCGGAGTCCGGCGCCCCCCTAGTGCTCGGGCGTCAGCCCTGTGACGTCCCCGTTCGGCTGCTCTCGGCCGACGAACTCTCCCTCGGACCGCATCGCATCGAGGTGCGTGGGTGAGCCTGTGGAAACGGCTCTTTGGCCTCGACCGGGCTCCAGGGACGGAGCATCCGGGAGAGGGAGCCGCGTCCGCCGAACCCGATCCCCGGCCCGCGGACGAAGGGGAGGGCAGAGGCCCCGCCGGGGCGGCGTCGACGCCGGAGCAGCGTCTCGAGGCGATGGGGTCAGGACCGGACGCTGTCGCCGTCGACGGAGAGGCTGAGGTGCTTCGGCTCTTCGACGATGTCTCCCGGGCTCATCGCCAGGCCCGGGCCCTCGACCTCGCTCGGCGCGTGCTCGAACATCGCCCCAGTTTTGCGGAGTTGCGGTTCCAGGTCGCCCGGACGCTCTGGGCTCGAGGCGACGCCGGAGGCGCAGCGCGGGTTCTGGCCCCCCTGGTCGACGCGGCAGAGCCGCCGCTGGCGGCACTCATGCTCGCGGCGGAGGTGGCCGAGGGGCGAGGCGACACCGACCAGGCCATGGCTGCCTATCAGCGCGTTTTGGCTAGGGACCTCGATTATGCCCAGGCCCGGGAGCGGGTCGCTCGGTTGAAAGAGCGCCGGGCGCCTCGCCGGGAGCTGGCCGGGGCCACTCTGATGACCGACGGCGCCCTCGCTCGCGGCCGGTACCGAGTGCAGCGGGAGCTGGGCAGGGGCGGGGCGGGCACGGTCTTCGCCGCCCGCGATGACCGGATCGGCCGCATCGTCGCGCTCAAGGTCTACCACCGCCGGGGCCCCCTCGAGGTCGATCGCCTGCTCGCTGAGGGTCGAACTCCGGCCCACCTCGAGCACCCCGGCATCGTGCGCATCTTCGACCTCGACCCGGCCCTCGGGGCCATCGCGATGGAGTGGGTTCGCGGCGGCTCCGTGCGCCGTGAGCTCGACGCCAAGGCCGTGCCCATCGAACGCATTCGTCGCTGGCTGGTCACGGCCCTCGAGGCGGTGGCCTTCGTGCACGGAGCGGGGTTCGTGCATCGTGACCTCAAACCGTCGAATTTCCTCCTTCGCAAGGATGACCGAGTCGTGCTGACGGATTTTGGCCTCGCCACGCGCATCGGCGAGGAGCTCGCCGTTGGGGGCCAGGGCACGCTGGCGTATATGGCTCCGGAACAGCGCCAGGCTCACGCCTTGGCGGCCCCCGCCGAAGACGTGCACGCCTTCGGTGCGACGATGAGGGAGCTCCTGGCCAAGGCGGCAGGCGACACGCCGGAGCCCTGGCTCTCCCTCGCGGCGGCCTGCACTCGGGTCGATCCGGCTTCCCGTCCGACTCTTTTCCAACTACGCATGGACCTGACCTGAGTGAACGGACATGAGTGAACGGACATGAGTGAACGGACATGACCATCGAGAGCGCAGCGACCTTCGAGGCCCAGGGCGAGGCCAGCTTCCACACCACCCGTGACGGCGTGCAGCAGCGAGTGCGGCACTTCGTGCCCGAAAGCGCGCCTCGGGCCTCGATGGTGATCCATCACGGGGTCGGCGAGCATGGTGGACGTTGGGAGCGCGCCGGCGCTCTCTTCCGCGACGCGGGGTTCCGGGTGATCTCCTACGACTGCCGCGGTCACGGCGAGACCGCCGGGCGCCGGGGCTACGTCGAGAGCTTCGATCACTTCCTCGATGACGTCGAGGATCACCTTGCACTCGCCCGTAAAGACGGGGGTAAGTCCATCTTGCTCGGTCACTCGATGGGCGGCCTCGTGGCGGCCCGGTACGCCGTCAGCGATCGCCCCCAGCCCGACCTCCTGGTTCTTTCGGCCCCTGCCATCAACGCGGTCGTGCCCGGCTGGCAGAGGAGTGCGGCGCCAATCCTGTCCAGGTTTCTGCCGAAGGTCTCCCTCGCCACTCCCATCGAACGCGGTCAGCTCACGCGTGATACGGCCGTCGAAGACAAGTACTTCGCCGACCCGCTGGTTTTCACCTCCGTGACGACCCGTCTCGGCGCCGAGATCTTCACCGCCATGGACCACACCCGGGCCAACGCCCACCGGATTCGCGTGCCAACCCTGGTGGTCCACGGCGGCAAAGACGTGCTCGTCGCCACGCGCTTCAGCGAGCCCCTGAGTCGCATCGAGGGGGTGACCCGGAAGGTCTATCCGGGTTTGCTGCACGAGCTTTTCAACGAGCCCGAGGGCCCCGAGGTCATCAACGACGTCGTCGCCTGGCTCGACCCTCTGCTTTAGTGCGGGATGCAAAGCCGCAGAAGGTTCCTCGCTCGTCCCGCGGCCCCCTCGCGGCGTCAGGAACCCTCGAAAATGCGCTGCATTTCCATCGGCCCCCTTCCTTGCGAGGGAACCACGGTCCGTCGCGATCCTCCCTCCCGTGACTTTGCATCCCACACTAGGCGTGCCAAAACCCCTCGGTCCGATGGCCGAAGGAACCTCAATTCTGAAGCCGGGGCGGGTCCTCTACATCGACCTGCTCCGCCTCCTGGCGACCTTCCAGATGGTCCAGGGGCACAGCCTCGACGCCGTATTGGCCGAGGAGCTGCGCGCTGGATGGCTCTTCGACCGGTGGACCTGGGTTCGCGGCCTGACCTCGGTGGCCTTCCTATTCGCGGCTGGCATCTCCTTTCACCTCGCGACCCTGACGCGCTTCGAGGCCCATCGGGCCAACCCGAAGGCGGTCGCGCGGCGGGTGAAACGCGGGCTCCTGCTGGTGGGCATCGGCTACCTGCTGCACAACCCCTTCGGCGCGGTGGGGGGTGA
>JAFDCW010000529.1 GCA_019312705.1 Deltaproteobacteria bacterium | reverse complement strand
GTCGTGCATACGACTCGGGGGGAGGGCACCGAGGTCCCCGTCGCGCTGCACGCCGGCGAGGAACTCGTCCGGGAGACGACCGTCGTCGCCGACCGTGAGGGACGAGGCATCGCCGAGATCGCCTTTGCTCCGACCGAACTCGGCCGCGCCGTCTATCGCCTCTCGATTCCCCTCGCTCCCGGGGATGCCGTCGCAGAAAACAACGAGCGCGTATTTCTCGTGCGCGTGACGCGGGACAAGCTGCGTGTACTGCTCGTCGCCGGTCGGCCGAGTTGGGACGAACGCTTCCTCCGGTCTTTCCTCAAGCGGGATCCGTCCATCGACCTGATCTCGTTTTTCATCCTCCGGAACGGGGCGGACCTCACCATGGCCGCGCCCGATGAGCTGGCTCTCATTCCCTTTCCGACGGACGAGCTCTTCAGCGAGCACCTCGGCAGCTTCGACCTCGTCTTCTTTCAGAACTTCGAGTTCGCACCGTACCAAATGGCGGGATACCTGCCTCGCATTCGGGACTACGTCATGCGGGGAGGAGGCTTCGCGATGATTGGGGGGGACCTGTCTTTCGCCTCTGCGGGGTATGGAGAAACGGCCATCGCTGAGGTTCTGCCGGTCACCATGCCATCGGGAGACGTTCCGCAGCAGCGCACCCTCGTGATGGGAAGATTCGCGCCGGTCGTCGTCCCGGGCCGCGCGCGTCATCCGCTCATCGAGCTGCTTCCGGATCCGGCGGCGAGCGCGGCCCTCTGGTCGCGCGTCGAGCCCCTCGAAGGCGCCAACCTTCTGACCGGGCTGCGGGGAGACGGTCGGGCTCTGCTCACTCATCCCCGGCGGCGTGATTCTCACGGAGAGGCCATGCCGGTCCTGGCGGTCGGCTCTGCCGGTGTCGGCCGAACCCTCGCCTTCGGCACCGACACCAGCTACCGCTGGGGCATCAGCACCGGTGGCGCCTCTGGAGACGCGAGCATGTATGAGCGCTTCTGGGACCGTGCGATTCGGTGGCTCACCCGAGACCCGACCCTCGAGCCCGCTCAGGTCACGACCGATCGGCCGAACTACGGCGCCGGTGCTCCGGTGCGGGTCACGGCCGCGCTCCGGGATGCGAGCTACGAGCCCCTCGCGGGGCGCATGATTCGTATTGCTCTGCTCGCGGGAGATGGCACCGAGCTCGCCTACGAGGAACTGACCAGTGACTCCGCCGGACGAGTCGAAGCGACCCTCGAGGGGCCATCGCTCCCCGGAGGCTACCGGGCCGCGGCGCGCCTGGGCGATGACCTCTCGTGGCTCGCCGAGGAGGGGTTCGTCGTCGAGTCGGGGGGCGACGAGCTCGCGGCCCCGGCGGCGCGGCCGGAGACGCTTCGGACCGTCGCTGCGCGCACCCGAGGGACCTTCGTCACCCTCGACGAAGAGCCGAGCCTCGACGGATTCGACTCGACGAGGCGACGTTCCCTCGGAACCACGACGCTCGCGCCTCTCGCGAGCTTCTGGGCTTTCCTGAGTTTGGTCGTGCTCCTTGGCGCGGAGTGGGTTTTGCGGAGAGCCTGGGGCCGCCGGTAGGGCGCCTAGTGTGTGATGCAGAGTCACGGGAGGGAGTATCGCGACGGGCCACGGTTTCCTCGCAAGGAAGGAAGGCGATGGAAATGCACCGCATTTTCGAGGTTTCCTGACGCCGCGAGGAAGCCGTGGAACGAGCGAGAAACCTTCCGTGGCTCTGGATCGCGCACTAGGCCCTAATTGCGGCGTGTCTGGCGCACTGAGCTATGCTTGTTTACATGTCTGCTTGGCGATGCGCGGTCGGGGTCGTGGCGGGGGTGGTGGTCCTGGCGGGTTGCGGCGACCCTGAGCGGCCGCCCCTGGCCCCGTCGCCGGACGGTTCGACGGATGGCCAAGTGATCGACCCACCGCTGCGTGACGGCAGCGTGCGCGATTCGGCCATGGACGCGGACATCGGGGACGGATCCGTCGACGCCGCCGTCGACGGCGACAGCGACACCCCGGACGTCAGCCTGCCGCTAGGGTGTTTCTTCGCGGGAGCCGGCACCGGCACTGACGCGGTCGTGGATCTTGGCGGGGAAGAGGTGCCGTTCGGCGTGAACCGGAGCTATGCAACGTGGGACGGAGCGCGCTGCGATGCGCCGACCCTCGTGGTGGGGCTCACCACCGGCACGTGCGTTCCGAGCGTCGGTGAGCGCCTGGTCTTCTCCATTCGCCGCGACGCCATCGGCACCAATATCTTCCTGGGCGCCAACACGATCATTGCCGAGCCAGATGACGGGGGTTTGACCGTGCGTTTCATTCTCGTCGACGAGCAGTGGGGCACCTGCCTCGGGAGCGCCGCGGCGGGGACCGTCGACTTCACTAGTCTCGATTCATTGCCGGGGTCGCGCTTGACCGCGACCTACTCGCTCACTCTCGGCGATTGCCGCGTGCCTCTCGCCTCGGCGCCGGTCGAGGTGACGGGGTCCTTCGACGTGCCCCTCGAAGTGGCTTTCGAGACTGTCTGTCTTTGAGCAGTGGCTGGTGCACCCGGCCGCTCAGGGGCAAGTCACGGGCATGCACACCTGACGCGCCGGTCCGCCGTTGAGGCCCGCGCTGTCGAAGCAACCGTAACCGTCGCGGCAGCCATTTGCGAAGAGGGTGAAGTCGCACTGGGCGACGCAGCGGTTAGCACCGTCAGGGAATCGATGGCAGGCGGTGTAGGCGTTGGGACCGACGGCATCGGGGCATCTCGTGTCGCACGGGCGCGTGCACATACCTTCGGGGTAGCCCACGGCGTCGGTGAGGCACGTGCCCGAGGTGAAGGCACACTCGGCGGCGCTGGCACAGGCACCGCCGATGAAACCTCGGAGGGGTACTGACAGGGCGTCGTGGTGGTCGCAGGGGCCGAGAGCGTTGTCGTTGTCAACGGGAGCGGCGTAGACGGCTCGGTGCTCGGACCATCCCACACTGTCAACATCGAAGAGGGCCTGGCTCGCCAACGGAGAAACGTCAAAGATGGGCATCGCCCCGGCCTCCTCGACACACGCGTTGGGGCCGATGTCCGCGACTTCGACGATCACGCACCGGCTCCTCGCCGTGTCGACGACGCGTATTCGCTTGCCGCAGGTGAAGCGCTGGGCGTTTGCGGCGTAGTACCAGGTCCCATCAGCGTCCGGTGACGCACACGAAACGGGTTGCTCATCGCCGGGGCCGCCGAAGGTGGTGATGTCGTAGTCCTGGGTCACGGGCAGGCGGTCGTCGGTGAGGGAGCCGACTCGGCCGATGCACGCGGACAAGCTCTCGCCCGCGGGGCCTCCGGTATCGGCGGGGACCCACGGGCTCCGTTCAGGGGCTTCGGTGCAGCCGCCGTCGGTGTCCGGACGAGACGAGTCGACGCCCCCATCCCCGACCGAAGCATCGCCCGGAGGAGGCTCTCCTCCATCACCGCGGCCGTCGATGGTGATGACGCCCTCGTTGCCGCACCCGCCGACGCCGACGCTGACCGCGACGGCCAACGCTGCGATGAGCAATCGCCTTGCGAACACCGGTTGCCCGGACAACTCACTCATTGCGCGCGTCTCACTCGCTGGGGTCGCCGTCATCGCGCCCCTCGTGGCTACTATGGCGTGCCAGTTCGCGTCGGATTGCCCGGAGTACCTCGGTCGCATCGGCCGGCTTGGTGAGATACGCGTCGACGCCGGCGTCGAAACCGCGGATCTGGTCGATGCGATCTTCCTTGGAGGTCACCATCACGATGGGCACGTCTCGGTACTGAGGGTTCTGGCGAAGCTTTCGGGTGAGCTCGTAGCCGTCCATCTTGGGCATCACGACGTCCGTCGAGATCAGGTCGAAGGCGCTTGCCTCGGCGGCGGCGAGGCCCGCTGCTCCGTCGGCGGCCGTGACCACGTCGTAGCCCGCATCCACGAGGATGCGACGCATCGCTTCGCGGACCGTGTCGGAATCTTCGACGACGAGGATCCGCGGGGCATTCTCGCCGCCGTCGATGCCGCCTTCCGCGGCGCCTGGAGCCGTGCGCTGCCCGCCTCGGCCGGTGATCGCCATGGCCACCAGAGTTGGTACGTCGAGAATCAGAACGCAGCGCTCACCGACCAGGGTCGCCCCGGATGCGCCGGGCACTCGGTGAAGTAGCGTGCCGAGGGACTTGATCACGATTTCCTGGCGGCCGATCAAACCGTCGCACGCGAGGGCGTAACGGTGCCCCGCGACG
>JAFDCW010000528.1 GCA_019312705.1 Deltaproteobacteria bacterium | reverse complement strand
AACAGATTCGGGCTTCTCCCCCACTATGTGTGGGAGCGATGACGGGAGCAGCGCACGAGAGGTGGCCCAATCGTGCCGTGATGGCCGTATTGGCCTTTGTGGCACTCGGCCAGGCCGGCACCGCCCAGGCGGATGCTCTCTCGATCGCTCTCCTGACCGATCGATCGGATGCAGAGGAGCTCGCGGGCGCGTTGGGCGTCGAACTGTCCCCGGTCATCCAGCGGGTGGTGGTCGGCGAAGGGCCCTTCGGAACGCCCGACGCGATGCGGCGAGCCCGCGACCTGGACGTCGACTTCGGTGTCTGGATCGACCTGATCGATGGCGGCCTCGCGGTGCGTGTCGTCGACACTCTCACCTGGGACGTGCGCACCGCCCCGATCACCGGGGCCGTCGACGCCGGCGCAGTCGCGATCATGGCGGCGAGCCTCGTCGATGAGCTGATCGAGCCCCCGCCCCGGCCTCCCCCTGCACCGCCCCGGACCCGGCGGCTGCACCTCGCTGGTGTGGACCGGGACTACATTCTGACGACCCACGGGTCCTATGAGCTCGAGGTACGGGATCACGCGTCGGCATCGCCTCGGACGGCTATCCGGCCTCGGAGTCGCGCGACCATGAACGACGCGGGCCGGACCATCCTCCGCCTCGCCGTGGATGGTGGATTCTCGACCATTGGGTCGACGCACTTCGGGGTCGGACGCAACGTCACTCGCACCTTTCGCTTGGGCGTGCTCTTCAGGCTCGGGGGCGGTTTCGATGGGCTGGCGACCAGCACCGAGGTCGAGGTTGCGTATCAGAAGGACGCACGCCACGGACGTCTGAGCGTCGGGCTCCGGGGCGGGCCCGATGTGCGCTGGATGCGTCCCCAGGAGAACTGGCGTGAAGGCGACGAAAACGCCCTCGGCGTGATCGTCACTTCGTTCATCAGCTTCATGTGGGACGTCGGCCGCTCGAACGCGGTTGGTTTCGGATTCGATCTCGGCATGTCGTTCTTCGCCGACGCCAATTCGTTGCCCCAGGCCCGAACCGGCTTCCTCTGGGAGACCGGCTCGTGATCTTCGGCCAACTTCGGCTGCTTCGGAGCGTGGTTCCGGGGCCCCCCGTCGACCCGCGTCGCACCGCTCTCCGGGCCGGCGACGAGCGCGTGCTCGCCGAGGTCATCGAGGAACTCCTACCCAAGATTCATCGCTGGGCTTTCGCCCAACTCGGACCTCGGGCCGACCTCGAAGATGCAACCCAGGACGCCCTCGTCGAGGTCAGTAAGGCGCTCCGTCGGTATGACGGTCGGGCGAGCATCGCCACCTTTGCCCGCCGCGTGACCCTGCGCGTCTGCTACCGCTACTACCACCGGCGCGACCGGGAAGAGACGAGCCTCGAGCTCGTCCCGACCCCCGCCGACCTGCTCGACCCCGAGTCTCACGCCGTGAGCCGTGAGGCCCTGCGCCGGCTCTATCAGTGCCTCGACGCGCTGCCCCAGAAGAGGCGAGCGGCGTTTGTCCTGTGTGCGGTCGAAGGGCTAACCGCCGTCGAAGCGGCTGGCATTGCCGGTTGCCGTCCCGGGGCGATGCGGGCCCGCCTGATGACTGCCCGGGCCGAGCTGGAGGAGATGTTGCGCGGGGACGCCGTCATCGACGTGCTCCTTCGGGGGGGGGACGCATGAGCGCCGCCATCGAAGAGCCCCGGGTGCACGCGGCCGCCCTCGCCGCCCGACAAGCCTCGGCGCCCGCGCTCACCGCGGAGCGTCGCCGGGAAATGGTTCAGACGGCTCTGCTCGCGGGGGCAGCGGAGCCCCCGGCGCGATGGCCCGCGGCGCCGGCGCTGGTCGCTGCGGCGGTGGTGCTCTTGGCTCTCGGCACCGGGGCGTATTTCGCGTTCGGGAGCTCCCTCGGCTCGTCGGCCGAGCTTCTGGTGTTGACCTTGCCGACCGGAGATCGCGTGCGTGCGACCGAAGGAAGCCGGTTTCGCTTCGAGGAACTCGAGGCGACGACCCGGCGGGTGGCCCTCGACGAGGGCGTGATGGTCTTCGACGTGGCTCCCCTCGAAGACGGTGGGCGTTTCGAGGTCGAGACGGCCGACCTCGAGGTGGCGGTCGTGGGCACGGTCTTCGAGGTGCGCGCGGATGACGAGGGCACGGCGATTTACGTTTACGAAGGCCGGGTCGAGGTGCGTCGGGGCGCTCAGAGCCAAGTCCTCGATGCCGGTGAGACGTTTTCGATTGGGCATCCCCCGTCGCCGGATGCGCGGATCGCGCGAGTAGGACGTGAGGCGGCCCGGCTGCGGGCGGCACGTGTCACTAGGTCACGCCGTGTCACTCGGTCGCGCCGGGTGATCGACGAGCCGAGCCCAGTGCCGGTCGAGGCGGACCCACGACTAGAGCTGGCCGACGACCTCGACCCCCCGGCGCCGACGGACACAGGCCGCACCCCGTCCGAGGGGCCGGCGCACCCGGTCGAAGACCTGCCCACGATCCATTCGCCCCACGAGCTGCGAACCATGATCGCCGGCGGCGATGCGGCCCAGGCCCTCGATCTCGCCCGGCAGGCGAGGCACGCCGTCGACCGCAAAGGCCGGTACTGGATCGTCGAGGGGGATGCCCTCCGGGTCCTCGGCCGCATGGCGCCGGCGGTTGCTGCCTACGACCGCGGCGCGGCGCTCTCCGGTGGCGCGGCTCGGGCTACCGCAGGCTACCGCGCGGCCTCCCTCCGCGCTCAGGAGCTCGATGATCTCGAGGGAGCGCTCACCTCCCTCGACGTGGCCGATGTCGACGTGCGCGGGTCGGCTCTCGAAGAGCGCGGACTCGCCCTTCGCGTCCGTTGCCTGGTCCGTCTCGGTTGGAACGAGGCGGCTCGAATGCGCGCCCATACCTATCTGCGCCGCTTCCCGAACGGAAGCCTCGCCGGATGGATGCGCGACATGGTCCGCCAAAGACCTTAGCGCGGGGCCCGGCTCGCTGACTGCGCTACCCTGTCCTCGTGGCAGATCGGACGCCGACGAGAGCCGCTTTCGTAGTCGCCACCGCGGCGGTGTTCGCGGCGGGATGCTACTCGAGCCACGGGGAGGCCGACGCCGGGGCCTCGCGGCCGGTGATGCCCCCCCCGTCGCCTGGGGTCTACGACGTCGGTCCGGCGCCTGGCGAGGGCACTCTCTGCCCTTGGCTTCCGGAACCGCCCCCGGGCTGCGCCGGTGAAGGCACCGGGTACTGTGATGCTGCAGAGCTGACCGAGGCCCTCGCCGGGGCGCGACCCGGCGACGTGGTGCGCGTCGGCCCGTGCCGCGTCTCGGCTTCGCTCACCGTGCCTCCGGGTGTCACTCTCGCCGGGGTCGACCCATTGGGGAGCGTTGTCGTCGCCCCCTCCGGTCAGCCGGCGATCGTGCTCTCTGCGGCATCCTCACCCAGCGTCAGCCGTTGCCTCTCGGTCGAGGCGAACCGAGCTCCGGGGATATCGGTCGAGGGGCCCGGGGAGGCGCGAGTCGAGTACGTGATGGTTCACGCCGCCACCGGGGTGGGGGTCAGCGCCGAGGGCGTCGGGCGCCTCTCGCTTCATGGCGTCGACCTCGCCGGGCCGGTCACCCCGACCAACGCCTCGATGCAGCCGCTCGACCCGACTCCCGAAGAGACCGGGGTTTTCGGTTTGCAACTGCACGAAGTCGGGGAAGTGACGATCTACGGCACCACCATCCGAGGCTTTGCCTACGCCGGCCTGCTCGCCACCGAGACCGCCGTGACCCTTCGGGCCGTCGAAATCTCCGGCAACTTGGGGGCCGGAGCGCTCTTCGCGGGAAGTCCGGTGTGCGCTCGCAGTCTTTCGTCGGACGGCGCGCTCCAGGGAACCCGGCTCATCCCGAGCTACGGTATCGTGCTCACCCAAGGCGCCGAGTTTCATGGTGCCGACGTGTCGATCCGCGAGTCCGAGGCCTACGCCATTCTCCAGGACGGCTCGTCCCTCGACGTCGAGGGCCTGGTCCTCGAGGGCAACCAGCAGGGTGGCTTGTGGGTGCAGCGCGGGGGCGAGACGGCGATCCGTGGGCCCGGAACGCGCATCATCGATAATCACTCGGTGGGTGTTTCCGTATGCAACGCCGCTTCCGTCTCGATCTCCGGTGCCAAGATCAGTCGAACCCAGAGCCGCGTACGCATCATCGGCACCATGCCCGTCGAGATTGGAGCGGGCCTCGTCCTCGGGGCGGTCGAGAACATTCGACTCACG
>JAFDCW010000527.1 GCA_019312705.1 Deltaproteobacteria bacterium | reverse complement strand
CAGCCGTCGAAGGTATAGCCGCCGCGGTCCCAGGAGGTGCATAGCCCCCCCGGCTGATGCTGCAGTTCGAGGATCCGTGTAGCGAACCCGTTCATCTGCAGATAACAACCAGCCGACAAGCCGGCCATCCCCCCACCGATGATCAGGGCAGTCGTTGGTTCACTGGGCATGTGGGGCACCATGTAGCGCAGGGAGAGAGAACCGTCCGGACTTTCGAGTCCGTCGAGTCCGTCGAGTCCGTCGCGTTCTCGGTCGTCAGGAAACGCCCTTTAGGGGCAGCTGACGACCTCGACCTCGTAGGTGACGTCAGCAACAGAAAGGCCAGCAGGGCGGGCATCCGTACGTTGGCGACGAACCCTTCGACATTGTTGACACAATCCGGGAACGGAGGGAAGCCGACGCCCTCCGCCGAAAGCACGCGCCTGAACCCTCACCCCGGCGGCCCGGCGTCCGGCGCCTCGCTCTGACCGGCGCGTTTGCCTGGAGGCGCCAAATCATGGCGCCGGAGCTTGTCGAGGAAGGTGGTGCGCTTCAGCCCGAGCAGACGGGCGGCTTCGCTCTTGTTTCCCTCAGCTGTCTCGAGAGCATGGACCAGAATCCTTCTCTCGAGGTCCCGGAGGGTGCCGTCGTAGGGATGGGCGTTCGAAGCTTCGTCGGTGAGTTCGTCGGGGGTCTCGTCGAGGTCGTCGTGGTCGCGGCCTACACCGAGTACGCGGAAGTCGTCGGCCGCGAGACGCTCTGCCGAGGCCCCGGCGACCGCGCGGGTGACCAACCAAGTCAGCTCCCGAACGTTGCCCGGGAAGTCGTGATCCCCGAGCAGGGCCAGCGCTTCGTCGTCGATACCCAGCGTCGGGCGAGCGAAGAGCCGGCAGGCGCGGTCGATGGCAAGCAGCGTCAAAGAGGGGATGTCCTCGGGGCGCTCCCGGAGCGATGGCACCGAGGCCTGGAGGGGCGAAAGCCACCGCGCGAGTTCGGCGTCGAAAACGTCCTGGGCCACGAGGTCTTCGAGGGGGGTGCGCGCCGCGGCGATGACCCGCACGTCGATGGGCTCCGCCCCGGTAGCGCCTACGGGACGCGCTTCGCGCTCCGCGAGGGCGTCGGCGAGCCGGCGCTGGACCTCGAGGGGCAAGGCCGGGATGTCCGCGATGAACAGCGAGCCGCCGCGAGCGAGACTCAACCAGCCCGGCTTCGGGTCGTCCCCTTGGCGCCCGAAAAGCGCGGCGGCGGCGTCTTCGGGTCGGAGCGCCGAAGAGTCGGCGACGACGAGGGGCCCGTCGGCCCGCCCGCTCTGTCGATGAATGGCGTTCGCGACCTGTTCCACGGCCGCACCGCCCTCGGCGAGGAGGAGCACCGGGGCATCGAGGGCCGCAATATCGCCGACCCGGACCATGAGGCGTTTCATCGCTGCGCTATACGCAACGACGGTGCCCGCCATGCGTCCCGCCCGGGGCCCGGACTTCAGCGAGCGAGCCTCGAGGCGCAGATGGTCGCGCTCCTCCTCGAGGAACTCGATGCGTTCTTCGAGCTCCTGCTTTTCGGTGGCGCCGTCGCCGGCTCGGGCGCGGGCCCGATGCTCCGCCGAAAGCAGCGCTACGAGGCCGGATACGCGTTGAGCGAGGCCCTCGAGGGCGCGGATCTCTTCGAGGGCCAAGGCGGAGCGGCGGCGTCCCCGGGGCACCACCAAGGCGCCCTCGAGCTCGCCGTCCACCGCGAGGGGAAGCGCCGCTAGGGCATCGACGGAGGTCAGGGCACCCGAGAGGGCGCGCAGCGCCGGGCGCCGCACGACGAGGGCTTCAATTTTGCTAGCGACGAGCACTTCGCCGGGACGCTCGAGCAGCCGCTCCAGCAAGGCGTCGGGCATCGGCTGGGACCGGACGTGCCCCTCGCCAGCCTGGTCCGATCGAACCTCGAGGGCCGGGTCGACCGAGTAGATGATCGCGGTGGTTTCGCCACGGCCCTCGCCCCCGCGGAGAGGCGGCAGGACCGCGTGGCCGAGTTCGACGAGACTCGTGACCCGCCCGAGACGACCCTCAGCTTGGATGATCGCGTCGAGTAATTGCCGACCGTGGGGAGCAAGCAGCCTGCCGATCATCGGGGTGACCGCCCGGTGCACGAACGCACCGACAACGACGAGCAGCGCAGCGGCGATACCGACGCCCACCGCTTCTCGGGGTGCCCACGGGGCGAGCGACACTGCGAGGAACGTGACGATTGCGAGGGTGAGGAAGGACGCGACCATGCGACGAATGGTCGAACCCGAGGACTCGCTCTGACGCTCGTCGACGAGAAAGATGTGAGAGGCCGTGAGGGCTACGGCCACAACGACCGGCAACGCGCGCATCAGCTCTGGGGCGGCAGCGGGACGCGTCAGCCACAGGGCGCGGTCGGTGAGCACAGCGAGGAGAGACACGGCGATGCCGAAGAGCGGCCATCCATTACGCGCGAGGGCTTCGGGGCTGCTCCCGAGGCGACGGCGGAGCAGGCGCAGACCGAGGGCGAGCAGCAACGCCGCGAGGAGAAGGTGGTGGGGTGCGTCGGCCCACCGAGCCGGAACCAGGATATCGCCGGCCGCGTCGCCCGGGAGGTGTGCGAGCACCGCGACGAGGCCGATGGCGACGGTGAGCACGGCGGGCACGAGGCGACCGAGGAGGCCGTGGTCGAGGCGTCGGGGCGCGTCGGGGACGTCGAGGGACAGGTCGATCATGAGCGCCGCGGCGACGGTCACCCCGAGGACCCGGGCAATCTCCGCGACCTGAGAGGTCTCGGTGGTGATGGCCGGAAGCAGTGAGAGGGCGAGAGACACTCCGAGGAGGGGCACGCGACGGGTGCCGCCGCCAGGCGGTCGCCGGGGCACGGCAATGGCGGCGACGGAACAAAGAAACGCGACCGATGAAACGACCCAGCCACCGAGGGTGAGCCCCGCCGCCTCCGACGCGACGTCGGCGATTAGATAGAGGACCAGGGCAGGTCCCAGTAGGGGTACGACTCGGGCTTGGCTCACGGCGAGGCCTGTGACGTTAGCTCATGGGGCGACGCGAGCACGTCGAGCGCGTGATGCAGAGTCACGGGAGCGAGGAACCTTCCGTAGCTTAGCATCACGCCCTGGAGGCTCAGGACGCCGCGAAACGGGCCCGGCCGTCGCTCTTCCACCACTTGCGGTACCGCTTCTGGGCGACCTCCCGGTCGTGCTTTGGCTGGCTCGGGTGGTAGCCGTAGTACTCCTGAGTGAGGACCTGAAGCTCCTCGACGGCGACCGTGCGGATGGCCCCATCCGAGTGTCCCAGGGCATCGATGAGCCACTCGACGCGATGGCGGTCGCTGTTTCGCTCCGCCCACTGTTTCCAGCGGCGCTGGGAATCGCCGAAGTCCTGACGGGTGAGCACGAGGAGAGACCCATGGGCCTCCTTGGCGAGGCTCGGCTCCTTGGCGCTGAGCAGCTCGACGAAGAGATCGGCCGAGCGCACGTCGCGAAGCAGCCCGAGGGCCCGAATCGCGATGCGGCGGCGGTCGGTGTCTTTGCGGTCCACCCGCGCGTCGATTCGCAGTCCCTTGGCGAACTCTTCCGTCTCCTTGGTGAAGACCGAGAAGCGCCGCAGAACATCCACCGCCAGGAGTTGGGTCTTGGGATCGGTATCGAAAATACGCAGCCCCACCGGGCGAAGCAGATCACGCGATACGAATTCGGAGGCGAGCAGCGTCCCGTAGAAACGAATCTCGTCTCGTTGGGCCTCGGTGAGTGAGATGACGTACGGGATCGCCTTCTCGCGGAAAGCGACGAGGCCTCGAGCCAGCGACGAAATGTCGCGGCCGTGGGGGAGACGCCGATGGGGTCGGTCTCGGTCGAACCAGAGCGGCCCCGGAAATCGCTGAGTCATGGTCGGCAGCGCCGACTCACCCATCGAGAGCAGCGCCGAAACCGCGGCTTCTTCACCGTCGGGGCCGCACTTCTCGAGATCATCGACGAGATTCTCGACGGTGCCGCCCATGTCCACGATCACCGACGGCATATTCGGCGCCGGCTGAGGCAACGTGTGTCTTTGGTGCTCGCTCTCGTCGTCCGGCTCTTCGATGGTGATGTCCGGGACGTCGACGACGTCCACCGACGGGTCCGACGCGGCGCCCGCCCGGTGAGGGTCCCACCCACCGGCACGCCGAGGGTCCGCCTCTTGTTTCGTTTCTTCTCCGGGAGCCTGACCCCGGCCAAGG
>JAFDCW010000526.1 GCA_019312705.1 Deltaproteobacteria bacterium | reverse complement strand
GTGATTGGCGTGCTGTCGCTGCTCTTTTTCTGCGGCGTCGCGGTCCACCAGGCCGCACTCCAGGGCCTGATCGAGGTAGCCATGCCTCACAAGATGACACCCCTCGGGTTGGTCGTGGGGCTCACGGGAAACGCCCTGCTCTTCCGATTCCGCCGAGCGAACCGCCCCCTCGCACGCCTCGGCTTCTACGCCTACGGCATCTACCTCTTTCACGTCATGCCATCGGCCGCGAGTCGCATCGCCCTCGGGCGCCTGGGCGTCGATACGCCCGCAGTCATCTTCTGCGTCGGCTTGCTCTTCGCGCTCGGGATTCCGATCGTGATCGAGCTCGTCATCCTCCGCAGCAAGGCGCTCACGCACCTCTTTCTGGGGCTGCGGCCGAAGGGGCCTCGCGTCAGCGTCAGGCGTTAGATCCTGGTTCCGCGGGAGACCGCCGGCTACTGAATTGCGGTGGAGCGCGACGCGTCGGTCGGACGCCGTTGTCGGGCGGACTTCACGACGGGCTGCTCTACAACATCTGGCCTCTCGTGGTATCAGGCGTGCATGGGAGCATCGAGCCCCGCCGCCAACCCCGTCGCTACCCTCCGGGAACTCTCGCACTCGTTTGGCGCCGCCGCGGCGCGGCGTAAGCAACGGGCGCTGCGGCGCGTGAGCCGCACAGCCAACCTGGACGCCGCGGCACTCTCGGAACTCCAGGGCGTGCTCAACTTCATGCGGGCCTATCCGGACAACCCGGCCGTTCGCCGTCAGGTCATCGGGCTCATCGAGAGTCTGCGAGCACGTGCCTCCAAACTTCCTGGCGAAGGGGCCGATGACGAGCTGGAGAACACCGGCCTGCCCGGCGCAACCCAGCGCTATTCCTATCACTACAACGTGTTGCGGGAGATGGTGAGGGCCTTTCCGGGATGCCTGGACATCGACTGGGACGAGCTCGCTGAGGAGCAGGAAGCCGCCCTATGCGACGTGCTCAAGCTCTGCTTGCCGCCGGCCGAAGCCGACGGCCTCGGGGACGATCGGCTCGACCTCGAGGAGTGGTTCACGCTCTCCAAGTCACGGCAAGGGCACACCGACCTCGAAACCCTGCTGGCACTCCTAGTCGGCACCGACCACGCCGAGACGGTCATGGCCCGGCTCGTCGACCGCATCGACGTTCCCATTCGCTACGAGCTCCGTGCCCCCGGCACGGGCCGGTGCGAGGTGGACATCTCGGTCCGCCGAGTCCAGTACCAGCGCAGCGACGTCCCCCGCGAGCGCTTCGACCTCGAACCCCTCATCCGCGCTCCCCTACCCGAAGCGCGGCCCCTACCGGTCACCGAGGGGCGCGAACTGATGGGCGCGGCCCACGCCGCCCTATGTAGCCGCAACCTGGAGATCTACCCCCTCATCCACGGCAACCCCAGAGACGTCACCCGGGTCACGTGCGGCCGGGGTATCGAGGTCGTGCTGGTCGGCGTTCGCCCCACGTTCCGCGCAGCCCTCGAGTCCATCTACTTCTTCCTCATCCTCAAGAACGGCGTGCCCGCAGCCTACGGGCCTGCGGGCGTCTTCCTGGGCGCGTGCGAGATGGGCATCAACCTCTTCCCAGAGTTTCGGGGCGCCGAGATTCGCACAATCTACGCTCAGCTCATGCGCGTACTGCGGCACGTCCTCGGGGTGCAGTACTACTACTTGCTGCCCTACGGCATGGGCGAAGACAACGCCGAGGCCCTCGAGTCCGGTGCCTTCTGGTTCTATCGCAAGCTCGGCTTCCGAGCCGACAACCCGCGCGTCGAGGCCCTCGCCCAAAAAGAAGAGGCGCGCATGCGCGCCGAACCGGGCCACCGGTCGGACCTGCGCATGCTGCGACGTCTGTCCCACACCAACGCCTACTTCGATCTCTCGGGCGGCCGGTGCGGCCCCTTCGACTACGGTGCCCTCGGCGTGGCCGTCAGCCACTTCATCACCAAACGCTACGCGGGGGACCGAACCAAGGCCGAGAAAGCGTGCAGCGCATGGCTCACCCGAGAGCTCGGTGCCAAGCCCCTCGGACGACTGACGTCCACCGAGCAGGCGGTCGTCCGCAACCTCGCGCCCCTCTTGCGCATGCTGCCGGGCATCGGGACCTGGAGCCGCGCCGAGAAGAAGGCCTTGCTGGGAGCGGTCCGGGCCAAGGCTGGGACGTCCGAGGCGCGCGCAGCCCGGGCCTTTGCCAAGCACGCACGGCTCGGCCCGGCGTTGCGCAAACTCGTTGGGCCAAGCCTCGCGCGTTATCCGCACTGAAGACAGATCGGCCGCGCGTGGTACCAGAACGACGGCGTAGGCGAACAGGACAGCTTCGACTTCAAGTCGCGGCTCTCCCTGGTCCTTCGCATCTGACGCCTGCGTGTCACCGACAAGACCCGCCTACTGGAGCGCGAGACACAAGCGAGGCCAGATCGCGCCGTGGATCGGGCTCTGGGAGGTGCTGATTAGAACTCGGGACGGTCCTGGTGCTGCCCAAAGACGTCGCGCAAGACATCGCAGATCTCTTGCTCGGTGCAGTAGGCACTGGCGGCGGCGATCATCGGGGGCATCATGTTGTCGCTGCCCTCCGCTGCTGCGCGCACCGCGGCGAGGGTCTTTTCGACCTCGACCCGGCTGCGCCCGGCCTTCACCTCGGCGAGGGAGGCGACCTGGTCCTTCTGGACCTGCTCGTCGATGCGCAGGAGCGGGATTTTCGGCCCGTCGCCCTCGGAGTGGTAGCCGTTGACGCCGACGACGATCTTCTCCTGCTCGTCGATCTGCTGCTGGAGCCGGTAGGCCGCCGCCCCGATCTCGCGCTGAGGGTAACCGCGCTCGACAGCTTCGACCATGCCGCCCATCTCGTCGATCTTCCGAATGTAGTCGAGGGCTTCGCGCTCGATCTCGTTGGTCATCCACTCGACGAAGTAGCTGCCGCCGAGGGGGTCGATGGTATTGGTGACGCCAGACTCTTCGGCGACGATCTGCTGGGTGCGGAGCGCGATGGTGACCGAGTCCTCGGTGGGCAAGGCGTAGGTCTCGTCGAGGCTGTTGGTATGCAGCGACTGGGTGCCCCCGAGAACCGCGGCCAGGCCCTGCATCGCGACCCGGGCGACGTTGTTGTAGGGCTGCTGGGCGGTCAGCGAGACGCCGGCCGTCTGGGCGTGAGTGCGCAACATCATCGAGCGCGGGTTCTTCGCGCCGAAGCGCTCCTTCATGAAGCGCGCCCACATACGCCGGGCGGCTCGGAACTTGGCGATCTCTTCGAAGAAGTCGTTGTGCACGTCGAAGAAGAACGAGAGCCGCGGGGCGAAGTCGTCGACGTCGATGCCCCGTTCGATCGCCCACTTCACGTACTCGAGGCCGTCGGCGAGGGTGAAGGCAAGCTCCTGGGCCGCCGTCGAACCCGCTTCACGGATGTGGTAGCCGCTGATGGAGACCGAGTTCCACCGCGGCACCTCCTGGGTGCAAAACTCGACGGTGTCGGTGACGAGGCGCATCGCCGGTCGGGGCGGTACGACCCACGCGTGCTGGGCGATGAACTCCTTGAGGCAGTCGTTCTGAACCGTGCCACCGATCTTGTCGCGGCTGATGCCCCGCTTGTCGGCGAGGGCGACGTAGAAGGCGAGCAGCACCGCCGCCGGACCGTTGATGGTCATCGACGTGGTGACCTTCTCGAGGGGGATCTGGTCGAAGAGGATCTCCATGTCGTGCAGCGTGTCGACCGCGACGCCGCACATGCCGACCTCCCCGAGGCTCAGGGGGGAGTCGGAGTCGTAGCCCATGAGGGTCGGGAAATCGAAGGCGGTCGAGAGCCCGGTCTGCCCCTGGTCGAGCAGATAGCGGAAGCGCTCGTTCGTCTGGGCCGGCGAGCCGAAGCCCGCGAACATGCGCATCGTCCAGAGACGCCCGCGGTACATCGTGGGCTGAACGCCGCGGGTGAACGGGTACTGCCCGGGGAAGCCGAGGTCCGTGAGGTATTGGAGGTCCACATCGGAGGGCGTCGCCAGGTCCGGGACCTCGACGTCGCTGAGTGTGCTGAACCGATCCTTACGCAACGGGAAGCGCGCCGTCGCGTCGGCCACCGGGCCGTCGGCCCACATCTGCCGCGCGGTGCGGATCGCCTGCATCGCCTCGTCCCCGAGGCCCGGGTCGTCTCCATCCGCCGTATAGCTCTGCTCGTCGAAGGTCGTCTTTGCCATGGGCACTCCGGAACTTTTGAAGGCAGTGT
>JAFDCW010000525.1 GCA_019312705.1 Deltaproteobacteria bacterium | reverse complement strand
GGAGCGACGTCGTGGTGCGAAGAACTGGAAATCGCGGAATCACACTCGACGAAGGCGGCTCTGGGAACTTCGTTCGGGTCACGGTTGAGGACGCCCACGAAGGAGGTGTCGTCGCCGTCGGGGCGCCTTCGCTAGTTCTCGCCGACGCGACCATTCGCCGGACCCGGGCGCTCGGCGACGGCATGTTTGGCCGCGCCATCGTCGTCCAGCGCTCGAACGCCGAACTCACGCGAGTTCACGTCGACGAGTACGACGATATTGGCGTCTACGTGGGTGAGGCCGAGGCCACGGTGAGCCTCAACGACGTTTTCATAGAGCAGGGAGTGGGGCAGCCGAGCGATGGCCTCCACGGGGAGGGGATTCTCGTCCACGACGACGGGGTGCTCCGCGGCGCGCGGGTATCCGTCGAAGGTGCGCGCGAGGCAGGCGTGCTTTCGGGAAGGGGGGCGGTCATCGAACTCAGCGCGCTCGAAGTCCGCGGTACGCTCCCGCGACGATGCGCGTCGTCGACGTGCGCTGATTCCCCGATGGGTTTCGGCCTGGCGGCCGTCGATGGCGCGCTCATCGTCGTCGACTTCGCATCCGTCGACAGCTCGCTCTGCGGGCTCTTCATATCAGGCACGGGCACGATGGACCTCGCCATGGGCCGCGTCGCCGGCGCCGAAATCGGGGCATGTTTGCAAGCCGCAGATTTCGATGTTGCGCGGATCACCGACGGCGTCGCCTACGAGGACAACGCGACGAACCTCAGCGCCACCACCCTCCCGGTGCCGACGCCTCCGGATACGATCCCTTCGGACATGTGACCCGGGAGGCTCGGACGAGCCGCATTCGCGCCGGCCTCAATCGGCAAGATTGGGCGACCGGGGTCGCAGCCGTTGGTCACGTCGCCGTGGTAGAAACCGCAAGACCGGTGTCCCCGTTTCACGGGCGTCGCGGATGACGGATTGCGTCGTCGAAGACCACCTCCACCGTCTCCTCTCCGGCGCCCTCGTGTTCCACGACCACCCGGTAGCGATGCACCCTGCCGAAGGAGTGGGGAGCATGGTGATCGAGGGTGAGTTCCACGAGGCGGCTGCTTTCGGCGGGAACCTCGATCCACGCGTCGAGCGGTGGAGCCGTCGTTTCGGTGGTCGGGTAAACCTCTCGAAAGGGCACCTCCGAGACCTGCACTCGAGTGATGAGAACCTCCGGGCCCAGTCCGCCGGCGTCCTCGAAGGGAGCAGCGGTCAGGATACGGACGCGGGTCCCCGGTGCTCTGCCGTTGTCCAGCCGCAGACGCAGGGTCGGAGGGCGTTGGACGGTACGCATTCCCTGGAGCGGTACGACCATCACCCGGTGTCCTCGCGGAGTCTGCGCCTCTCTGATCGCGCGCCGTAGGATTTCGACCAGAGCCCGGAAGAACTCCTCGTCGGGCTCTAAGACCTGGGAGATGCGGATGTCGGAGACCGTGCAGCGCTCCGTGGGCTCCGAGCCCCAGATCGCACCCAGGGCCCTGCCTCCTCGGTGGGGCGAGGCCTCGATGGTCGAGGTCTGCACCTCCCGGAGGCGCGCGTTGGTCAGGGTGGCCCACACTTCGTCGAGGCGCTCTGCTTCCATCCGGATGCACACCGACGCCGGCAAAATGGGACGGAGATGAGGGGCGAGCTCATCCGGGGGGCACTCGTCTCCGGTGGCGATCAGATTGAACCGCCGGAGTTCGACCGGATCACGGCCTCGATGACGATAGGTGAGACGGCCGCCCTCCGGACGCTGGGCGGGCATGGACGCGCAGGGCGCTACAATCTGGGGGTCGGGCTCCGGGGGGGTGGGGTCGTTCGGTGCAGGCTCTTCGGGGACCGCTGGCGGAGTGACCTCAGCGGCCGATTCGGGTGCGGGCCCCTGAGTTACCTCGGACGAGGACGAGCAGGCCGTGAGGGCCAGGAGCGTCCCGAATGCGACGACCACGAAGCGCATCGGTGCAGAGTAGCACCGCGGGAATGCGGTCACTCGGATGCCTCCGACGGTATCTGTCGTTTCCCACCGTCGGCACCCGTGCTCGCCCCCACCCTGGACTGCTGCGGTGGCGCGTGCACTTCACAGTCCGCGGAGACCCTCGACGCGTGGAGAGCCCTCGGCTTCGACCCAACCGCTCCGCACCGCTACACCTACGCGACCATCAACCACGGCACGACCTTCGAGGTCGTCGGGCAGGGCGACCTGGACTGTGATGGCCAGACGAGCCACTTCACCATGACCCTCACGAGTGATGGGACCTGCGCGCCGCCGGAGACGTCGACCTTGACCGTCATGCGCCAGCGTGAATAGCAGCGCGCTGGGCAAACCGGCCCACGGCGTCCAACGCTGAGGTATGGTCCCCCCCATGAGCGAACGTCCGTTTCGAGTCCTCGGTCTTCAGCAAATCGCCGTCGGTGCCCCGGACAAGGCCCGTCTTCGCAAGCTCTGGGTCGATACCCTCGGCCTGACCGTCGAGGGCTCGTTTCGCAGCGAGAAGGACAACGTCGACGAGGACATCGCGGCCCTCGGGTCGGGCCCCTACCGGGTCGAGGTGGACCTCATGGAGCCCATCGATGCCGACGGGCGCCCGCGGGTGCACGTGCCGCCCCTGAATCACATCGGTCTCTGGATCGACGACCTCGCGAAGGCGGTGGCCTGGCTCGAGGAGCAGGGGGTCCGCTTCACCCCAGGGGGCGTGCGCAAGGGCGCCGCGGGACACGACATATGCTTCATTCATCCCAAGGGCAACGAGGCGTCACCCATCGGCGGCGAGGGCGTGCTCATCGAGCTCGTCCAGGCGCCGGCGGATGTCATCGAAGCGCTGGGCTGAAGGGAAGCTCTGACCTATTCGTCGCCTTCCGTTTCCCCGCCGCCGAGCAGGCCACTGATGCCGGCGCCCAGAGAGCCGGTGCTGCCCGAGGAGAGCTTCTGCATGGCGCCGAGGTGGTGGATGAGCAGGTCGCGGTTGTCGCTGACGGCGAGGTTCAGCATCTCGAGGGCGCCGATGCGGTCCTCGGGGCTGAAGGGCGGGTCTGCGACCTTCTCCATCGAGAGCTTCTCCGGCGCGTACGTCGAATGCTCGGGGGAGGTGTCGAGGATTGAGTAGTCGTCGCCCCGGCGTAGCTCGAGGGTGACGGTGCCGCTGACGCTCGGGGCGACCCACCGGGTGAGGCTGTCCTTGAGCATGAGGCCCTCCGGGTCGAACCACTTGCCTTCGTAGAGCAGGCGGCCCAGGCGCCGGCCGAGGGTGCAGTAGAGATCGGTCGTCGACTCGTTGTGGATGGCGCTGAGCAGGCGCTCGTAGGCGATGTGCAGGAGCGCCATCGCCGGCGCTTCGTAGATGCCCCGGCTCTTCGCGTCGATGACGCGGTTTTCGATCTGGTCGCTCATGCCCAGGCCGTGGCGGCCGCCAATGGTATTGCATTCGGAGAAGAGCTCGAAGAGCGAGTCGAAGGACTGGCCGTTGATGCTGACCGGCACGCCCTCGGCAAAGGCGATGGTGGCCTGCTCGGTCTCGACCTTCACCTCGGGCTTCCAGAACGCGACCCCCATGATGGGCTCGACGATGGTCATGCCCTTCGAGAGGTACTCGAGGTCCTTCGCTTCGTGGGTCGCGCCGAGCACATTCGAGTCGGTCGAATAGGCCTTCTCGGAGCTGGCCGAGTAGGGCAGGCCTCGGCTCTCGAGGAACTCGGACATCTCCTTGCGTCCGCCGAGCTCACCGACAAATTCCTGGTCGAGCCACGGCTTGTAGATGCGCAGTTCCGGGTTGACCAAGATGCCGTAGCGGTAGAAGCGCTGGATGTCGTTGCCCTTGTGCGTCGAACCGTCGCCGAAGACGTTCACACCGTCTTCGCGCATGGCGCGGACGATGGCGGTCGTGGTGACGGCGCGGCCGAGGGGGGTCGTATTGAAGTATTTTCGGCCACCGACGGCGAGGTGGAAGGCGCCGCATTGGATGGCGACGATGCCCTCGCGGACCATGGCTTCCCGGCAGTCGATGAGGCGGGCCGCCTTGGCACCGTGAGCGAGGGCCTGGGGAGGGATGTCGTTGACATCCTTCTCGTCGGGCTGGCCGAGGTCGCCGGTGTAGGAGTGGACCTCGATGCCCTTCTCGTTCATCCACGCCACGGCGGCGCGGGTATCGAGGCCGCCGGAAAACGCCAGGCCGACCCGGGTGCCCTTGGGAGGAAGCTTGCGGTAGATACGACTCATCG
>JAFDCW010000524.1 GCA_019312705.1 Deltaproteobacteria bacterium | reverse complement strand
TGGCCAAAGTAGCGAACCCCCGATTCGAACAATTCCAATGATGACGGCAGGGGCCGTGGTTCCGCAAGTGGCGATCTGCCCTCGAGACTCAGGAAGTCTGGTGTGCTGGCCCACTTTACCACGGACTCAGGGGATCAGGGGGTCGTCGACGAACACTGCGGCGAAGCTCGGTCGCCCGAGGAGACGTTCGTAATATCCGTGCAGGCCATGGGTTTCATCTCTTCGCCAGTGGTCGAGGAGGCCCAGATCTACATATCGGAAGAGCATCGAGGTCGCGATCGCGTCAGCCAACGAATAGTCCGGGCCGGCGAGGAAACCGCCCCCGGCCACCCGCTCGCCGAGATCGTCGAGGTAGGCGTGCTGTTGGCGAATCGAGTCAGCTACGTGCTCGGGGTCGTAGACCTCTCGTCGGAACGCGGTGAAGAAGTCGCGCTTGCGCTCGTAGAGAGCCCGGTGCTCTGGGTATCGCTCGGCGTAGCTGGCGGCCCGTTCGACCTTGTCGGCGAGGATGTCTGCCGAGCGCTCGCCCCTCTTTCCTTTCACCCACTCCGAGTAGCTGAGGAGCATCACCGGGACCGACTCCAGTTCGTCGACGAGCTCATTCAATCTGGCGTCGTTGCGCGCCGTGTAGAGCGCCGGCCCGCCGGCCTGGTCGAGGTGTTCTGCGATGCGCCGGGAATCCCAGACGGTCCGTTCGCCGTCGACCAGGGTCGGTACGACGCCCCGGGGATTGAGCTTCAGGTAGTCGGGGTCGAAGGTCGCGTTCTTGCGAATGTCGACGAAGCGGCGCTCGTAAGGCAGAGCCTTTTCCTGGAGCACGAGGGAGATGACCCGAGACCAATAGGACTGCGGAAAGTAGTGGAGTTCCATCTTGCCCTCCGAGTGTACAGCCCCTCTCTGTTTGCGGCGAACCTCGGCGGTCACGCACTCGCGCGCTTCAGTCGGTCTCGGACCGCCGCCCACGGCTCGGTCTCGGGCACCGCTTCGATGATGATGCGTCGGCAGCGAGCGTCGAGGGCATGCAGGGCGGCGTATAGTCCCGCAGCGTAACCTCGGGGGTCATCGGGAAGCATCTCCGAAGCGGCGCCGGCGGGGGACTCGAGGGTGTGCAGTAGGGCGCCGGCGTGCTCTCCGTCGTCGCGCACCCGGAGGGCCGCCTGGAGGGCTACGGCGTCACCGCGGGGTATGACGATGACGTCGGCTTCCGGGGCGTAGTGGCGGGTCGAGGTTCCCGGGCTGAGCCGGGGGCTGCGTCGGTCCGCGCGGCTCTCCCCGTCGATGTCTCCGTCGTCTCCGTCGTCTCCGTCGTCTCCGTCGTCGACGGCGTCGACGGCGCCGACGACGGCGGCGAGGTCTCCCCGACTCACCGATCCGGGCCTCAGAATACGCGGCGGGTCATGCACGAGGGAAAGCACCGTCGATTCGATTCCCACCGAGGTCGGCCCTGCGTCGAGGATCAACTCGACTCGTCCGCCGAGGCTCTGGAGCACGTGGGCCGCCGAGGTGGGAGAGATCGACATCGAGCGATTGGCGCTCGGCGCCGCCAGGGGCCCGACGGCCCGGATGAGGGCGCTCATGACCGGGTGGGCGGGAGCCCGAACGGCGACCGTGTCGAGGCCGGCACTGACCCTCCGGGGCACCGACGGGTGCCGCGGGAGAATCAAGGTCAGGGGACCCGGCCAGAAACGCGCCGCGAGGCGCTCCGCGACCTCGGGCCATTGGCGCGTGACCGAGCGTGCTCCGGCAGCATCGGCGACATGCACGATGAGGGGGTTGTCCTCGGGTCTGCCTTTGGCCTCGAAGATCCGTCCGAGGGCGGCGTCCGATCGTGCGTCCGCTGCGAGGCCGTAGACCGTCTCGGTGGGCACCGCGACGAGCCCCCCGGCGCGGAGAACGGCGGCCGCGCGCTCGATCGCTCTGGGCTCCGGTCGGTTCGGGTCGACCACCAGCACCTCGGTGTCGAGATCCTTCGTCACGCGGGGGTCTTCCCACACACCCGCCCAAACGCAATCGCGTGGCCCGGCGGGGCTGCTCGATCGGGTATGTTCCGTTGGTGGACGCCTACCACGCGATGGCTAGCTACGGGGTTCTGGCTCTTGCGGCGCTAACCTTCGTTGCCCTGATCTTCATCGACGCGCCTTACGGTCGGCACGGCCGTGGCGGCTGGGGGCCGACCGTGCCGGCGACCGTGGCCTGGGTGCTGGTGGAGTTGCCCGCGGTGCTGCTCTTTATCGTCGTCTTTGCCTCGGGCGCTCACCGCGCCGAGCTCGTCCCCTTGGTGCTGCTCGGGGTCTGGCAGCTTCACTACGTACACCGGACATTCATCTTTCCTTTCGTCATGCCGGCCTCGTCGCGCCGCATGCCGATCGTGGTGATGCTCATGGGCGCGTCATTTCAGGTGATCAACTCGTGGCTCAACGCTCGATTCATCTCAGAACTCGGCACATACGACCCGTCCTGGCTCACCGATCCGCGTTTCGTCCTCGGTGCGACGCTCTTCCTCTCGGGCTTCGCCATCAATCTCAGGAGCGACTATTCGATCCTCCGGATGAAACGCGAAGCCAAGGGCTACGTGCTTCCCCGGGGCGGGCTCTTCGACCTAGTGGCGGCACCGAACTACTTCGGTGAGCTCGTGGAATGGATCGGCTGGGCGTTGATGACGTGGTCCATCCCCGGCCTCGCCTTCGCGCTCTACACCTTCGCCAATCTCGCACCCCGGGCCCTCGCCCACCGCCGTTGGTACCGGGCCCGCTTCGAGGACTACCCCCCGGAGCGCCGAGCCATCATCCCCTACGTGCTCTGAAGTCGGGTTGTCGAGTTGTTGGCCTGCCCGTCGGCCCCCGCCTGCTACACTCGCCACCGATTTCGTGTCTGGCATTCGGCTCTTCAGCATTGGCAGCATCCCCGTCGCGGCCAGCCCTTGGTACTTCGCCCTGCTCGCCTACTGGCTCTGGGACGGCGAGTTGGTCCGCGGCGTCATCTGGGCTGTCGTCGTCACCGTGAGCATCCTCGTGCATGAGCTCGGCCATGCGCTCGTAGCGCGTCACTACCGGCTCCAGCCACGCATCCTGCTCTGGGGGCTCGGAGGCCTGTGCATTCACGAGCGGGCGGAACGAGACCGCCACGACGCGTTCATCGTCGCCGCCGGCCCCGGCGCCGGGCTGCTTCTCGGCGCCGTCACCTGGGGTCTCTCCCTGGCGCTGCCGCCGATCGCCGATCCGGTCCTGGCCATGCGCTTCGCCGACACCGTGCAGATGCTGCTCTGGGTCAACATCCTCTGGTCCTTCGTGAACCTTCTGCCCCTGTGGCCCCTCGACGGTGGCCTGCTCTTCCGCCTCGGCATGCTCCAACTCACGGGGCCCAAGACCGCGGACAAAGTGACCCACGGCGTATCCCTCGGAATCATCGCTGTCGCTTTCGGTGCCGCCTACATGATGCAGTCGATCTTCATCTTTGCCCTCGCGGGCTTTGCGGCCTGGCGCAACGTGCAGGCTCTCAAAGGCGAGGTCTCGTCCGGTGCGTTCCGCCCCGTGAGTCAGATGGCGAAGACCCTCCTCGCCCAGGCCGAGGTGGCCTACGCCGCCGAGGACTACCGGGAGGCGGCCCGGCTCTGCCACCAGCTTCGCGCCCTCGACAACCCCGACCAGACGACGATGCAGCGGGCGTGGCAGATCCTCGGGCCGTCGATGGCGCGCTTCGACGATCCGGACCATGCCCTCAGTTTCCTGAAACGCGCCCCGCCGAACGCCGATGTCGTCGAAGGTCTCGTCGAGTGCTACTTCCAGCTCGAAATGCACGAAGAACTCGACGCGCTCATCGCGTCGAAGGACTTTGGCAAGGTCGACCTGGCGCGGCGAGAACAGATCCTGGCGGTGGTCGAACCCGCCGCGGAGCGGTCTAGGGATACGCACTCATGATGGGCGCCGCCGAGGCTGGACAGATGGTCGGCGGCTACCGTCTCGAGCGGCCTCTCGGCGCCGGGGGCATGGCGGATGTCTGGCTCGGCCGAGGCGACAACGGAAGCCTCGCGGCGGTCAAGCTGCTCCGGGCGTCCTCCGGCGAGACCATGCGGGAGCTCTTCGTGCGCGAGCAGCGCGCCGTCCTCAGCCTGCAACACCCGCACCTGGTCCCCGTTTTCGACGTCGGAGACGACTACATCGCGGGCGCCTACATCGATGGGGCCGACCTGCGCCATCGCATGCGGTCTCCGATAAGCGTGC
>JAFDCW010001101.1 GCA_019312705.1 Deltaproteobacteria bacterium | reverse complement strand
CTCGACGGGACGATCTTCGTCCAGCTGGCGATCTTCTTCGTCGCCTTCTTCGTCCTCCGGGAACTCGTCTTCAAGCCGATGATGACGCTCCTCGACGCGCGCGAAGAGGCCATCGACGGTGCCCGAAAGGAAGCCAAGGCGATGGAGCAGGAGGCCCTCGACAAGGGGGTCACCTTCGACGAAGAGATGCGCAAGGTCCGCCTCGAAGCGGGCGAAGAGCGTGACAAACTCCGCGGCGAGGGGCAGCGCCTCGAGCGCGAGATGCTCGACAAAGTCCGCGTCGAGACCAACCAGATCCTCGAGGACGCCGAGAAGAAGATGACCGCCGAGGCCGCGAAGGTGCGCACCGAGCTGGAATCCCAGATTCCGCTCATCGCCAGGCAGATCGCCACGCAGCTCCTCGGACGGGAGGTCAAGTGATGCGTCGGTTCCTCATTGGCATGGCCCTCGGGACGGCTGTCCTTCTGGCGCCCGCGGCGACCACCGTCGCCCAGGACCACGGCGCCGGCCACGGTGAAAGCGCCGAAAACCACGACAGCCTCGGTACTCGGGTCGTCAACGTCGTGGGCACGACCGAGTTCAAGGGAGCACTCTTCAACTTCCTGCTCCTGGTCGCGATCCTCATCTACGGCGGAAACAAGGTCCTGCCGGGTTTCCTCGCGGGTCGAAAGAAGGAAATCCAGGACGGCCTCGAAGAGGCGGCGCGTATGAAGGACGCAGCCGAGGCGAAGTTCGAGGAGTACTCCTCCCGCCTCGAGAAGCTCGACGAGGAAATCGACCAAATCCGCAAGGACATGGCCAAGGCGGGGGCGAAAGAGCGCGACCGCATCGTCGCCGAAGCCGAGAGCAAGGCGGCGCGGCTGCGCAAGGACACGGAGTTCATCATCGATCAGCAGATGAAGACCATCCGCGACGAGCTCACCCACATCGCGGTCACCGCGGCCATCGAGTCTGCCCGGGAAGTGCTCTCCAAGGAGACTTCCGCCGCCGACCAAGAGCGCCTCGCCACCGGCTATCTCGACCGACTCAAGCATCGCATCGAAGATGGCATCGACATCCAGGGAGGTGCCTGATGGCCGCTCCGATCGGAAAACGGTACGCCCGGGCGCTCCTCGAGCTCGCCCAGGAGTCGCGCCCAGGAATCGAACCAGCTGCCAAAGATTGGCAAGGATCTCGACGACCTCGACAAGACCTGGGCCGAGAGCGAAGAGCTCCGCGCGATCTTCGCGACCCCCGAGGTCACCGCCGAGGACCGCCGCAAGGTCATCGAAGGCATCGCGGCCCGCATGGGCCTGGCCCCCTACGTGAAGACGCTGCTCTTCCTCCTCAGTGACCGACGCCGGATGCGCTTCCTGCCCGACGTCATCGACGCCTACCGATTGCTCTCCGAGAGCATCGATAAACAGCTCCGTGCCGAAATCACGACCGCCGTGCCGATGCCGGAGACCTACTACTCTCAGGTTCAGCAAGAGCTCGAGCGTGGTACCGGACAGAAAATTTTGCTCACTCGCAAAGAAGACCCGTCGATCATCGGCGGCGTCATCACGCGCCTGGGCGACCGAGTGCTCGATGGGAGCCTCAAGACCCGACTCATGGAGCTGCAAGACCAGCTCCATGACCGCTGATCCCCGTAGCCCGCTAGACAAAAAACTTTTGCTCGCAACGTAGCGAGCCGACAACGGCCCTGACCGAGGTAGCTAGAAATGCAGCTCCGCGCCGAAGAGATCTCCCAGATCATCAAGCAGCAGATCGCCTCTTACGACAAGCAGATCGATGTCGTCGAACGGGGGAGCTCGTCGAGTTCCCAGGGCATCTCATGGGCATGGTGCTGAACCTCGAAGAAGACAGCGTCGGTGTCGTCATCTTCGGCTCGGACCGCCACATCAAGGAAGGCGACACGGTCAAGCGTACCGGTCGCATCGTCGAGGTGCCGGTAGGCCCGGCCCTCGTCGGCCGCGTGGTCAACGCCCTCGGCCAGCCGGTCGACGGCAAGGGCCCGATCGACTCGAAGCATACCCGCCGCGTCGAGATCAAGGCGCCGGGCATCATGCAGCGTCAGCCGGTCACCGAGCCGATGCAGACCGGCCTCAAGTCGATCGACTCGATGATTCCCATCGGCCGTGGCCAGCGCGAGCTGATCATCGGTGACCGCCAGACGGGCAAGACGGCAGTCGCCCTCGACACGATCATCAACCAGAAGGGCCAGGGCGTTCACTGCTTCTACGTCGCCATCGGCCAGAAGCAGTCGACGGTCGCCAACGTGCTCTCGCGCCTCGAGGAACACGGCGCGATGGAGTACACGACCATCGTCATCGCCGGTGCCTCGGAGATGGCTCCCCTCCAGTTCATCGCGCCCTACACCGGCGTGACCATGGGCGAGTACTACCGTGACAGCGGCGGTCACGCGCTCTGCATCTACGACGACCTCTCGAAGCAGGCAGTCGCCTACCGTCAGCTTTCGCTCCTCTTGCGCCGCCCGCCGGGCCGCGAGGCATACCCCGGCGACGTGTTCTACGTTCACAGCCGCCTCCTCGAGCGCGCCGCCAAGATGGCTACCGAGTGGGTCGTCTGCGGCAAGGACGAAGAGCCCAAGCGCGAAGGCAACAAGGTCTACCTCGCCGACGAAGGCGAAGAGCAGGCGAAGGAAGCCGCCAAGAAAAAGGGCGGCGGAGCCGTCGCCAAGCAGCTCCCAGACTCGGGCGGCTCCCTCACCGCGCTGCCGATCATCGAGACCCAGGCCGGCGACGTCTCGGCGTACATTCCGACCAACGTCATCTCGATTACGGATGGTCAGATCTTCCTCGAAGCTGACCTCTTCAACTCCGGGGTGCGCCCCGCCATCAACGTGGGCATCTCGGTCTCACGCGTCGGCGGCAACGCGCAGATCAAGGCGATGAAGAAGATCGCCGGCCCCCTGCGCCTCGCCCTCGCCCAGTACCGCGAGATGGCTGCCTTTGCGCAGCTCGCCTCGGACCTCGACCAGGCGCCCCAGAATCAGCTGGCCCGTGGTGAGCG
>JAFDCW010000001.1 GCA_019312705.1 Deltaproteobacteria bacterium | reverse complement strand
CAGGAGAACTTCAACACTTGGCTGGCTCCAGTCCGGTGCGTGGGGATCGAGGGCGACACGGTGACGCTTCGCATCCCGAATCGCTTCTATCAGGATTGGGTCAGCGCCCATTACCTCGACCACATTCTGGAATCGCTTCACCGCGAGACCGGCCGTGAGGGCCTCAAGGTCACCTGGGAAATCGACGAGGGCCTGCAAGTGGAGGTTCCCGCGAGCACCCCGGAACCGGTACCCTCACCGACCCCCGTCCGTCTCTCAGCGGCAGGCGCAGCCAAAGTGACCTCCGACCTCAATCCCAAGTACAGCTTCGACAACTTCGTCGTCGGCCCGTCCAACCAATTGGCTCACGCGGCGAGCGTCGCCGCCGGCTCGGACCCCGGCAAGCGCTACAACCCGCTCTTCATCTACGGCGGCGTCGGCCTCGGCAAGACGCACCTAGTGAACGCCATCGGCCACCGCATCGCCTTCGACATGCCGGGGGCGCGCATTCTCTACCTCTCGGCGGAGCGCTTCACCAACGAGTTCATCTGGTCGCTCCAGAACCACCGCATCAACGAGTTCCGCGACCGCTACCGCCACAACTGCGACGTCCTGTTGATGGACGACATCCAGTTCCTCGCCGGCCGTGACCAGACCCAGGAAGAGTTCTTCCACACGTTCAACGCGCTCTACCACTCGGACAAGCAGATCGTCGTCACCTCCGACGTCTATCCCCAGCGCATCGCCGAGATGGAGGAGCGCCTGGTCAGCCGTTTCCAGTCGGGCATGGTCGCCGACATTCAGGCCCCCGAGCTCGAGACCCGCATCGCCATCATTCAGAAGAAGGCCGAGCAAGAGGGCATCGACCTCTGCCCGGAGGTCTCGCTTTTCATCGCGCAGGTGGTCAAGAGCAACGTCCGTGAGCTCGAGGGCACGCTGATCCGCATCGCGGTCAAAGCCGAGCTGCTCAAGCGCCCCATCGATCTCGAACTGACCAAAGACGCACTGCGCGCCGTCCTGCCGGCCCCGGACCACGCGACGAGCGTCGAAGACATCCAGCGCGCCGTCTGCGAGTACTTCAACATGCGCCTCGCGGACCTCAAGAGCCACCGACGCCACCGCGCCGTCAGCTTCCCGCGCATGGTCGCCATGTACCTGGCCCGCCAGCGCCTCGGCACCAGCTACCCCGAGCTCGGCGACCGCTTCGGCGGCAAAGACCACACGACGGTCATCAACGCGGTGCGCAAGATCACCGGTCTCATCGACAAAGAAGACGAGCAGACGACGACGGCGCTCACCGCCATCGAGCGCAAGCTCGGCTTCTAGGGCGACGACCTGTCGAATCAGCTCGCGGTGGTGACGCAGATGCCGGCCGATGTGCAGGCGACGACGAACTCGAGGCCGGTGGATCCGTCGTCGGCGAGGGTCGACCCGGGCAGGCAATCACACTCCGAAGCGCGGAGGTTGCAGGCGTTCTCGATGCTGGTGAAGCGGTCGAGGTCGGTGTGACGTATCCCCCGAGCCTCTAGGCTTCCGCAGCAATCCACCTGGTGCATGGCGATCGCGCAATCCGCCGGTCGCGCAGGTATTGTCGAACTCCGGGAAACGCTCGTCGCAGGTCTCGCACTCCATGTGGCACACCGCTGTTGACTGGTGTGCGGCTGCGTGCCCGTGGGATAAGCGCTGTCGATGGTCGAGGCCTTACCCGAGTGGTTGACGATGGTGCTCGGCGGCTTGATCTGCCTGGCGATGCCCTTCTTCCTCTTCTGGATGCTCTGGGAGCTGTGGCGCACCGCCCGAGGTATCGCGAAGGGTCTCGCCGGGGGCCCCGGCGGAGCGTGCCAGGAGCTGGGGCTGACGGTAACGACTCAGGGGGCTCTGTCGGGCCTCGCCGAGGGCCTCTTCGAGGGACGCGCCGTGCGGGTCTCCTGGGTCGTCGGGTATCAGCACGGGTACGATCCGCGGTACCAGGTGACGCGGGTGGCGGCCGCGGTGACGCCGCCCCTCGGCGTCGGCCTCGAGGCGACCGAGGGCGGCGCGGCGAAGGACGGCATCGGCTGGCCCGAGTTCGAAGAGCACATGGCCGTGAGCGCGACGGACGCCGCCGGTGCCCGGGCGGCCCTCGGTCGGGCCGGGGCGGCGCTCTGGAGCGTCCTGGGCGGGCCCGGAGAGGTCGTGGTCGACGACACGGCGGTGACCGTGGTCCTTCCCGGCGTCGGGGCCGACCGGGCCGAACTCGAGGCCGCGTTGCGGCGCGCCACGACCGCGGCCCTGGCGCTTTCGACCGGCTGAGCGGGTAAGTTCGCGGTCCAGACCGATCTTCACCATCGCCCGTCGGACCGAACCATGACTCTCGAAGCCTGCCGATCCTGTTCACGGCACATGCACATCACCGAGTCGGTGTGCCCCTTCTGTGCAGCGCCGGTCCTCGCTGGGTTCGCCGAACGATCGAGGCGCCGGGTGCTTCCCGTGGGGCGCATCGGCCGAGCGGCTATTCTCGCCTGGGGCACCACCGTCGGGGCGTGGGCCTGCGCCGACGACGGGGGGCAGAGCGCTGGGGCGCCCGAGACCGTCGTCGTGCCCGACGAACCCGAAGCGGCGGCGACCCTCACCCCCGTCGACGGCCCCCCGGCTGAGCTCGACGAGCTCCAAGAGCCGGCCGAAGCCCAGGCCCAGCAAGCTCAGCGAGCAGCCGAGCAGGCGCAGGCAAGAGCCTCCGCAGCCGAGGAAGCCGCCGCGCAGGCGGAGGCGAGAGCAGAAGAAGAAGCAGAAGAAGCGGCCGCAGAGGCGAGTCCCATGCGGCGCCGGCCGAGGCCCCGCATGCTCCCCGAAGGTGGCAACGTGCCGCTCTACGGCTCGCCCAGCTTCTAGAGCCTGCCTCGCACTCCGGACCGAGCGGGCAATCGAGTACGATGCCGGTCGATCGGCCTCGCCCTGTCGATCTTGTGATGCGGGCACGATCTATTCACGGCTTGTACAGTGTTCTGTTCAGTGCTAGATCGCGGTGTCTGAGATGGTGGTTGAGGCGGTGGCCGGAGCCCTGAAGAGCCCGACCCGAGACCCGTCCCCGCCTGTGGGTAACTCCGGGATAAACCTGTGTGTAGGTGATGTGGGTAATTGGGGGATGGTTCTATCCACACCAATCCACTGCCCTGTCCACGGCCCGAAACGGTTGCTTTCTTTTGTAATCCCAAGTAGTTCGGTGGCTGGATCCCCAATCCACAGCCCTTACGACGACGACGTTAATTTAAATTACTGGATCTAGATCCCCTCGGTATCTGGGGAATGGTGGACTGATGGAGCTGACCATCTCCAAGAAGAGCTTTCTGCGCGGACTCGCTCGCACCCATGGGGTGGCGGACCGCAAGAGCTCCATGCCGATCTTGTCGAACATTCTCCTCACCGCCGAGGAGGACGGCACGTTGCGACTCTCCGCGACCGACCTCTATCTCGGGGTCAGCGCGATCGTGAAGGCCGACGTCAAAGAAGCCGGTGTACTCGCGGTTTCTGCGCGCACTCTCTTCGACATCGTCAAGAACCTCCCCGAGGGAGAGGTCACCTGGACGGTGGGCGAAAACCAGTCGGCAGAGATCCGCTGCGGCAAGGTCCGCTACAAGATCCCCGGCATGCCCGGCGACGACTTCCCGCCTCTGCCGAACCCCGGTGATACGGAGTTCGCGGATATCGATGCGGACCTGCTCGGGAACCTCATCGCCCACACGCAGTTCTCGATGTCCAGCGACGATACCCGGCCGCACCTCGCGGGAGCCCTCTTCGAGGGAGATGGCAAGATCGTGCGCATGGTCACCACCGACGGCCACCGCTTGTCCAAGGCCGAGGTCAAACAGCGCGATGGCGCGACCATGCTCAATTTCTCGATGCTCGTGCCCAACAAGGGCATCACCGAGCTCAAGCGCCTCATCGAAGACAGCAAGGCCGACAAAGAGAAGAAGCCGTCCGTGGCCATCTGCACCACCGGGGGCAACGCCTTCTTCAAGCGCGAGGACATCCAGCTTTCGGTGAAGCTCGCCGACGAGCAGTTTCCGCCCTACGCCAAGGTCATCCCTTCTCAGAAGGGCAACAAGGTCCGCATGGGCCGCAGTCAAATCATCGAGGCCCTGCGTCGCATCAGCCTCGTCGCCAATGACAAGAGCGGCGGCGTGCGCCTGCAGATCGTCGCGGGCAGCCTGAAGATCACCAGCGAAAATCCGGACGTCGGCGAGGGCTCGGAAGAGCTCGACATCGACTACGCCGGCGACGACGTGACGATCGGCTTCAACGCTCGCTACCTCCTCGACGCCCTCGGCTGTCTCACCTCGGACGATGTTTGTCTCGAGATCAGCGGCGAGCTCGACCCCGGTGTGGTGAAGCCCGAGTCCGAGGACGTGGACTTCGTCGGCGTCATCATGCCGATGCGCATCTAATCACGGCGGTTGGCTGAGGTCGTGTCGTCCGAGACGCTTCAAGAATCGAAGGTCCCGAAAACGGCCCTGACGCCCAAGCCACTGCGGATCGACCGCCTCCGGGCGGTGAGTTTTCGCAACCTGGTCCAGATGGCCCTCGAGCCCGGACCGGCTTTCAACGTCATCCACGGGGACAACGGCGCCGGAAAGAGCAGCGTGCTCGAGGCGGCCCACTACCTCGCTTCGCTGCGGTCGTTTCGCGGTGCCAAGACGGCGGACCTCATCACCCTCGGCGAGGGCCGTGGGCTCATCGAAGCGCGCATTGCCGGGGGTCCCGCACCGCGCACCTATCGGGCGGTCCTCGACCGAAGTCGGGCTCGCAAGCTCACCCTCGACGGCAAGCGACCCCGGTCGATCGGCTCCTGGCATGCGTCAGTGCAGATGGTGCTCTTTCACCCCGGCCATCTGACCCTCGCTTCCGGCGGGGCCGAAGCCCGGCGGGTCTTCCTCGACCGGGTCCTCGAACAGATGGACCCGACCTACGGCTCGACCCTCGCCAGCTATCAGAAGGCCCTGCGCAGCCGGAACCGTTTGCTCAAGACCGACAACACCGACCCACGAGCCATCAAAGCCTTCGACGAGCTGCTCGCGTCGGCCGGTGCCATCGTGGGCCAGACCCGGGCGCGCCTCGCCTTGGACATCGCACCTCTCACCGAAGCGGCGTTCCGCGACGTCGTCGGGGAAGAGATACCCCTCGAGGTACGCTATCGACCCCGAGTCGAACCGACGGTCGAGGGCATTCGCCGAGCTCTCGACGCGGCGTTTCGCAAAGACCTCGCCCGAGGGTTCACCGCTGACGGTCCCCACGGCGATGACCTCGCCCTCGACTTCGCCGCCCGGGCCCCGGCCCGCCACCACGCATCTCAGGGCCAACACCGAGCCATCGTCCTCGGCCTCAAAGTCGCCGAACTCGAAGTGCTGTCCCGGCGCACCGGGCGCGTGCCCATTCTTCTCCTCGACGACGTATCGAGCGAACTCGACCGCACCCGCAACCGTCGCTTCTTCGCCCTCCTCGCGCGCCTCGGAGGCCAGGTCTTCCTGACGACCACCCACCCGGAGTTCATCCTCCTCGAAGAAGACCGGGTCGACTTCGCCGTAACCGATGGCCGGGTCGTCCGCGAAGATTAGCGGACGCGTCCCCCCAGATGAGCTACACGGCTCTGAATGCGGACGCCCTCGATCGACCTGTACCCGAAGAGTCGGCTCATCGATCGCGGTGGGCCCGTGGGTCTCGACGACAAGTCCCCGACGGCGGTGGTCATCGGCGCGGGGTTCGGGGGCCTCGCTGCGGCGGTGCGGCTGCTTTGCCGCGGCTATCGCGTGACCGTCGTCGACCGCCTCGGCCAGGCCGGGGGGCGGGCCCGGGTCTTTCGCCAGGACGGCTTCACCTTCGACGCCGGGCCCACGGTCGTGACGGCGCCGTTCCTCTTCGACGAGCTCTGGCAGATCGCGGGTCGCCGAATGGCCGACGACGTCGAGCTACGCCCGGTCACGCCCTTCTATCGGGTGCGCTTCGAAGACGGTCACGTCTTCGACTACACCGGCGACCCCCAAGCGATGCGCCGCCAGATCCAGCGCCTCGCCCCCGGTGACGTCGGGGGCTACGAGCGTTTCGTCGCCGCCTCCGAGCGCATCTTCGAGGTGGGCTTCGACAAGCTCGCCCACGTGCCTTTCGGCGAGCCCCTCGACATGGCCCGAGTCGCCCCGGCGATGATGCGCCTCCGGAGCTACCGGACGGTCTACGGCCTCGTGTCGCAATACGTTCAGGATGACCGCCTGCGCCAGGTCCTCAGTTTTCATACCCTGCTCGTCGGCGGGAACCCCTTCACCACGACTTCGATCTACGCCCTGATCGCGTTCCTCGAGCGCAAGTGGGGGGTGCACTACGCAATGGGCGGGACGGGTGCGCTCGTCGCTGGATTGGTCAAACTGATCGAGAGCCTCGGCGGCGAGGTGCGCCTCGGCGAAGAGGTGCAACGCATCGTCATCGACGAAGGCCGGGCCCAGGGCGTGCGCCTCGCCGGCGGCGAAGTGCTCGGCGCCGACATCGTCGTCTCGAACGCCGACGCCGCCTGGACCTACCGCAACCTGGTGCCCAGCGAGAACCGCGAGCGCTGGACCGATCGACGCATCGCCCGTTCGCGCTACTCCATGAGCCTCTTCGTTTGGTACTTCGGCACGGACCGCACCTACGACGACGTCGCCCACCACACGATCCTCCTCGGGCCGCGGTACCGGGAACTGCTCCGGGACATCTTCGACCGGAAGATCCTCGCCGAGGACTTCAGCCTCTACCTGCACCGACCTACTGCGACGGACCCCAAGATGGCCCCCGAGGGCTGCGACGGGTTTTACGTCTTGTCGCCGGTGCCCCACCTGCAATCCGGCACCGACTGGTCCCGGGAAGCCGAGCCCTACCGCCAGAAGATCGCCAAGTACCTCTCGGAGACCGTGCTCCCGGGCCTCGAAGACCACCTCGTGACCTCCCGGGTCCTGACGCCTCAGGGTTTCCACGACGACTACCTGTCGTTCCGCGGCGCGGCCTTCGGTCTCGAGCCAGTGCTCACCCAGAGCGCCTACTTCCGGCCCCACAACCGGAGCGAGGACGTCGAGCACCTGTACCTGGTCGGAGCCAGCACTCATCCCGGGGCCGGCATGCCCGGCGTGCTCTCCTCCGCCCGGATCCTCGACACCGTCGTTCCGGACCCCGATCACTTTCGAAACTGACGGCGAGCCCGAGGCGCGATGAAGGGGGATGATCACGAGGACCTCGAAGCGTGTTTCCGGCTCCTCCGGCAGGGCTCGAAGAGCTTTCACACGGCGTCGTGGCTTCTGCCCCCTCGGCTCCGACCCTCGGTGGCGGCGATCTACGCTTTCTGCCGTGTCGCAGATGATGCCGTCGATGATTCGGACGATCCGGCCGAAGGACTCGCCCTGCTCGAAGCCCGCCTCGACGGCATCTACGACGGCTCCCCCATCGACCACCCCGTCGACCGGGCCCTGATGTGGGTCGTAAAGAGCCACAGCTTGCCCCGTGAGCCCCTCGACGCGCTTCTGGAAGGGTTCGCCTGGGATGTGGCAGGGCGCCGCTACGAGACGCTCTCAGAGCTTCGTGAGTATTGCGTGCGCGTGGCCGCTTCGGTGGGGCTCCTGATGACCGCCCTGATGGGCGAGCGGCGGTCGCCGGTCCTCGCCCGGGCGGCGGACCTCGGGATTGCGATGCAGCTCACCAACATCGCCCGGGACGTTGGCGAGGACGCCCGCGGGGGACGCATCTACCTGCCCCGCGAATGGCTTGCCGAGGTGGGTCTCGAGGTCGGCGACCTGGTCCCCGAACCACAGATGAGCAGGGAGCTCGGCGTGTTGATACGCCGCCTTCTCGCGGCGGCGGAGACGCACTACCTTCGCGCCCGAGGTGGGGTGTCGTATCTGCCCCGGGACTGCCGCGTCGCGATCGCCGCGGCGGGGTCGATCTATCGCGACATCGGGCGGGTCATCGTGGACAACCAATACGACAGCGTGAACCAACGGGCCTACACGTCGAAGCGGCGCAAAGCCTGGCTCTTCGTCGGCGCGGTGCCCAGTCTGCTCGGACCGGTCGGCCCTCCGGTGGGGCCCCCGGCCGCCCCCGAAGCCCAGGCCCTCGTGGCCGCGCTCGCCGGGCCCCACCGAAATCCGAGAGGTCGATGATGGTCGGCCTCGTCGAAAAGAAGCGGCGTGTACCGGGGGAGTTCGACCGCATCGCCAGCACCTACGACCTGCTGACCGGGAAGAACCCGGGCTACCGCCAGCACCTCGCCGTGAGCGCCGCGCGCCTTCGCCTCGGCCCCGGGGCCCGGGTTCTCGACCTCTGCTGCGGCACCGGGCTCAGCACCGAGGCCCTCGCCGGGGTCTACCCCGAGGCCGAGATCACCGCCCTCGATGCATCGGCGGGCATGCTCGAGGTCGCCCGCAGAAAGCCCCTCGCCGCTCACGTCGACTTTCTCTTGGGGGACGCCATGGACCCGGCGGCGACCGACGGAATCGACGGACCCTACGACGCGATCTTGATGGCCTATGGCATTCGCAACATGCCCGACGCCGACGCGTGCCTCGGGCGCCTTCGGGGGCTGCTCGTGCCGGGCGGCACGATCTGCTTCCACGAATATTCGGTGAAAGACTCGCGAAAGAGCCAGGCCCTGTGGAATGCGGTCACCCTCGGTCTGATCATCCCGGGCGGTCTGGTCACCGCCGGCTCGACGCGCATCTACCGCTATCTGCGGCACAGCGTGCTGGACTTCGATGGGGTGGACGCGTTCGAGGCACGCCTCGGCCGCGCCGGTTTCGAACGTGTGCACACCCTGCCCATGGATGGCTGGCAGCGCGGCATTCTCCACTCGTTCCTCGCACGAAGGCCCGGATGAACAAGCGTCGACGATTTGCCCGGCAGCGCGTGGCAAACCTACGCGAGGGAGGTACCGAGAAGGTATCGCCCGAAGCGACGGCCCTCGTCGTTGGCGGCGGCATCGCGGGCCTCGCCGCGGCCACGGTCCTCGCCGAGCGCGGCGTGCAGGTCACCGTCCTCGAGAAGGAGTCCTTCCTCGGCGGTCGCGCGGGGGCCTTCCCGGACCGCCTCGAAGACGGCACGGCCTTCGAGATGGAGCGAGGTTTTCACGGCTTCTTCCGGCAGTACTACAACCTCCAGGCGATGCTTCGGCGCGTCGACCCGGGGCTCACGTTCCTCACCCCGCTGCGCGACTACCCGCTGCTCGGCCCCGACGGTGCCCGGGAGACGTTTTCCGACCTGCCGCGGCGTGCCCCCTTCAACATCGTCGAACTGGTTCGCCGGACGGACACCATGGGCCTCCGGGACCTCGCGAAGGTCGGCGCACGCCGGGCCCTCGCCATGCTCGCCTACGAAGGGGAGCCGACCTACGAGCGCTTCGACGACATGACCGCGGGCCAGTACCTGGACTCCCTTCACTTTCCGAAGGCGGCCCGGCAGATGCTCTTCGACGTCTTCAGTCACTCGTTTTTCAATCCCGAAGAGGGCTATTCGGCGGCCGAGCTGCTGATGAACTTCCACTTCTATTTCATGGGCAATCCCGAGGGCCTCGTCTTCGACGTCTGCAACGACCCATTCTCGAAGGTGATCTGGGACCCCTACCGTCGATACCTCGAAGAGCTCGGCGTAAACTTCGTGATGGGCAAGGCGGTGACGCGCCTCGACCGCGACGGCGACGGTTATCGCTGCTCCCTCGACGACGGCGAGTCGGTCTCGGCCGACGCCGCCGTGCTCGCGGTCACCGTGCCCGGCCTCTCGCGGTTGGTCGACGCGTCGCCGGACCTCGCCGAAGCGCGTTTCACGGAGAGCGTTGCGAAGGCCGACGTCACGTTGCCCTTCGCCGTCTTGCGCCTCTGGCTCGACCGCCCGGTCGAGGCGGGCCGGGCCCCCTTCGCCGGCACCGCCGGCCTCGGCATCCTCGACAACATCTCCATCTACGACCTCTTCGAGGGCGAGAGCCGCGAGTGGGTGAAGGCCCACGGGGGTTCGGTCGTGGAACTGCACGCCTACGCGGTCCCCGAGGAGATGGACCAAGAGACGATTCGCGAAGAGCTGCTCTCCCAGCTGCACGCTCTCTATCCGGAGACCCGGGACGCAAAGATCGTGGAGGAACGTTTTCTTCTGCGCCGCGATTGTCCCGCCTTCGGCCCGGGTTCCTACCGCACGCGGCCGACCGTCGAGACCCCCTACCGAGGCCTTTGCCTCGCCGGTGATTTCGTGAAGACCCCCTTCCCGAGCGCCTTGATGGAGCGCTCGGCGGCGACCGGATTCATGGCCGCGAACCGCATCCTCGAACGCTGGCAGGGCCGCGAAGAACCGATCTGGTCCGTGCCCCCCCGAGGCATGCTCGCGCGCCTCGGCGCCCTGACACGCTAGCGCGCGGCGCGGCGCAATTGATCACCGGACGGCTTCGAGGCGCCGCTTGCTTTTGGCGTTCTGGACCGCCTCCGTGCGCCGCGCATACCGGCGCTCGGCGTACTCCGTGTCTTCGACCCAGAGCCGCCCCGCGCGCTTTTCGATCATCTGCCGGATGAAACCTCCGGCGAGCTTCGCGACGCGGAAGCCGGGGCGGTCCGAGGTCGCGATGGTGGCCTCGATGACCCGCGAACGCCCGGGCCCGATCGGCGTCGCGTGGGTCTCGACCACCGAGCCCACGCCTTCTCCGTCCACGATGGTCATGGTGATGGTGCGCGGATCCGGCGAGTGAAACGTCGCGTCGACCTCGACGCACAGGGGGCCGACCACGCGATACGAGACGCGCAGGGTGAGCGCGTCGTCGTCGACCTCGAGCAGCCGAAGCTGGGCGAAGCTGTGGGGGTGGAAGTGCACGCCGTGCCAGGGGTCGAGGCGGTTCGCGACGACGTCCTGGGGTTCGCAAGCCCCCTCCATCGACATCACCCCGGAGAGGGTCGGCCCGGACGGGCGCGGGGAGATGATGGGGCGGTCGGTGGGCTCCTCTCCAGCCTCCGGGAGCTGCACCCAGGTGAGCACTCCGTCATCGAAGGCGGGCAAGGTGCGCCAGCTCCCGTGCCCCTCCGGGCCGAGGCTCAGGCCGTGCCACGGGCAGACCAGGCGCCCTTCTTTCACGCACCCGCCGGAAAGGTCCGCGCCCATGTGCGGGCACGCACCGGGGGCGGCTCGCAACTCGGCGCCCTCGCGCCAGGCCACCAGCTCCTGGCCCTCGACGACGAATCGCTGAGGCGTCTCTCCCCGAATGCGATAGCTCGCGTCGAGCACATACCATCCGCCGGTCGGCCGCTCGAGGGCTCGGGCGAGGGCGCGCTCGATGCGCACGGGGTTTGCCTGTATCCAATCCGGTCGGTCACTCACGGACGGGCGGGCAGGCAGGGCGCGGCCTATATGGGCGAGGCTCTTGATCATGGTTGGGCTCGGGGCGGGAGATCATCCAGTGCTCTTTGCACTTCTTGGAGGTTCGACAGGTTGGACAGATCGGACAGGCCACGGCGGCGCACCAGGCCGTAGAGGGCGCGGAGCATCGACTGGGCAAAGGGCAGCGTGGGCAGGGAGCGCATGACGTGCAGCTCGTCGGCGAAGGAGCCGGTTTCCGATAGAAACGCGATGAGGGCGTCTGGCGGGACGCGATCGAAGAGGCGCGTGAAGATGGCGGGCGCCTCTTTCGGGTGTTGGTCGAGGTGGGAGAGGAAGCAGCGGTCGAGGATGGTCGTGCGCGGGCTCCGGGGCGCCGGCGGCTCTGGGGCGGCGCCGGGGCCAGCCGCTGCGAGAATCTCCGCGAGGTTTTTCGAGAAGCGCTGAATGGCCAGAAAGGCGTAGCCCGTCGCGGGGCGGGCGAGGCCCCCGGCGACCCCGATTCGGTAGACCCGGGGGGACGGCCTCTGCTCGAAGACCGCGGTCGTCATCGGGATGGCGCCGCGCTCGGTGTGGGTGATGACGAAGTCTCCGGCGCCGGCCTCGTCGAGGTAGCGACGGAGGTTGGCTTCGTACTGCTTCGCCTCGAGGCGACGGCTGGAGAAGTAGGTGTCTTCGACGAGGGCCCGGCGGGGCGAAAACGGCAGGGTGTAGGTGAAGTGGATGCCGTTGCGCTGGCTCGTGCGGAAATCCATGAGGGTGGCCGTGTCGGGATCGAAGAAGGGGTTCTTGGTCTCGACAGTCCAGCCCACGAAGTGTTGCAGCAGGTTCACCTCTCGGGTGTCGGCGCCGGCCCCGGGGAAGACCCGGGCCTCCGAGGGACGGCTGTCGAAGACCAGCCGGGCCGTCACCGGGCCGGCATCGGTCGTCACGACCACATGGCTGCCGTTGTCGAGGACTCGTTCTACGCGCGTGCCGAGGCGTAGCTCGCACGTTGGGGCCCTGCGAATACGGTCCTGCGCCGCCGCGTAGAAGTCCGCTGACGAGATGTGCTGGTAGGCGAAGCGGTCCGAACCACGAACGACCTCGCTCTCTTCATCGACCACCCGCCAGCGCCGCCATTCGTGGGAGACCGCGTCGGCAAAGGGATGGTCTGTGACGTCGTAAAAGCACCACGTCCGGTCGTGGGCAAACGACGTGCGCGGGTCGACGATCAGCACCCGCCGCCGCACCCCCGCTTCGAGCAAGTGCACCGCGAGGCTCAGCCCCCCGCACCCGGCCCCCACAATCACATAGTCGAAATCCGTCTGCATCTCTTCATGCCCGAATGCGAAAGCGGGCGCGCAGCTTGGCGTGCAGCGAGAGGGTGACGAAGATCCACGGTATTTCCGTCAGGGGAAAGAGGATGTCGAGGAAGGGGTTCGTCGGGGCGTCGGCGAGGCCTGCTTCGAGGTTGGCGAGGGTGGTCAAGCCGTAAACCTGCATGCCGAGAAAGGGCAGCCAGAGGACCGCGAGCAGCGGCAACATCTTCGCGCGGTGGCCGTGCATGCGGCGACCGCTTTCGTGCAGGCACGAGATCGCCCCGGCTTCGCCGGAGATGACGAGGGGCATGACCAGGGTGTACGACGCGCCTTTGATAATGCCCGGGATGATCAGGAGCACGGTGTGGATCGTGACGATGAGGAGCTGCAGCTGGTTCGCGAGAGCGAGGGGCAGAAACTTACGAATGGCGACGCCGAGGGATGAGCCGAGCTTCGGCATTTCGCCATCCAGGACGGAGAGCACGAGGTCGGAGGTGAGGCCGTAGACCAGGTAGAATACGAAGGGCGAGCCGAAGGTGAAGATCATGGCCGCGTCGTCCGAGAGATCGAAGACGACGTTGATCAGGGCCAGCGGTATCGAAAAGGCGAGGGTCGCGGCGATGGCCCGGGAGCCGACCTCGCGGAAGAGGGCGAGGGCTCCCGAGACGACTTCTCGCACGGTGATCTCGCCGCGCTCTGCCTCGTGGGTATTATCGTCGACGCAGGACTCGCAGAGCACGCGTCGTCCATGCCAGTAGAGCTCTCGGTTCTCACCGCAGGCGGGGCAGGGCTCGGTGTCTGGTTTCCCGGGTCGGTCATTTCCGGTCGGCTTCTTGTCCGACTTCTTCTTCTTGGTCGTCTTCTTGGCCATGGTCAGCGCACGAGCTCGGTGAGCATCCGTTGGGTAATCTCGAGTTCTTCGCGGTCGTGCTTGCCCTGGCGCAGGAAGGCCTCGATGGCGTCGATCTTGTCGAGGGCGCGGTCGAGGGGCGCGTCGCTGCCCCGCTGGTAGGCGCCGAGGCTGACGAGGTCGCGCTTTGCTTCGTAGATGGCGAGGTGCTCTCGGACCCGGCGTGCCGCGTCTTTCTGCGCGGTCTCGGTGACGGCGTCCATCACCCGGGAGAGGCTGCCCAATACGTCGATGGCGGGCCACCGGCCCCGAGCGCCGAGCTCCCGGTCCAAGACGATGTGACCGTCGAGGATGCCCCGGACCTCGTCGGCGATGGGCTCTTCCATGTCGCCGCCTTCGACTAGGACGGTGTAAAATGCGGTGATCGAGCCCTTCTTGGCCGAGCCACTGCGCTCGAGCAGGCTCGGCAACGCGGCGAAGACGCTCGGCGGGTAGCCACGCCGTGCCGGGGGTTCACCGGCGGCGAGGCCGACCTCTCGCCCCGCTCGGGCAAAGCGCGTGACGCTGTCCATCAAGAGCACGACCCGCTTGCCCTGGTCACGGAACCACTCGGCGATGGCCGTCGCGACGTATGCGCTCTTGAGGCGCACTAGGGCCGGGGCGTCGCTCGTCGCGCAGACCACGACGCCGCGCTTTTGGCCCTCTTCGCCGAGGCTGTCTTCGAGGAACTCACGCACCTCGCGCCCGCGCTCGCCGACCAAGGCCACCACGAAGACGTCGGCGTCGGCCTGGCGCGCGATCTGGCCGAGCAAGGTGCTCTTGCCCACGCCGCTGCCAGCGAAGAGGCCGACTCGCTGCCCCTCGCCGATGGTCATCAGGCCGTCGATAGCCCGCACGCCGAGGCCGAGGGGTCGGGTGATGCGGGGGCGCTGCATCGGGTTCGGCGGCGGGCGCATCACGTCCCAGCGTTCACCTTCGATCGCCGGGCCGCCGTCGATCGGGTCCCCGAGGCCGTTCAGTACGCGGCCGAGCAACGCCTCGCCGCAGCGCACGGCGAAGGGCTCGCCCGTCGGCCGGACCGGGTCGTCGGGGCCAACGCCGACTGCCGTGCCGAAGGGCAGGAGCGTCGCGTCGTCTTCGACGAAGCCGACCACCTCGGCGAGCAGCGGGCCGTTTCGGCGCTCGATGGTGACCAGTTCGCCGACGCATACCCCGGGGATCGCCGCGCGGATGCCGAGGCCAGTCAGCGCCTTGACGCGGCCCTCGACCTGCACCGAGTCCACGCGGCCGAGGGCATCGAGCATATTCGACAGATCGATCGCCACGGCTCAGGCTTCAGTCGAAGAGGGCTTTGAGCTTTTCGAGGAAGCTCGACTGTTGGGGATGGGTCTCGATGCCCATCTCCGCTGCGAGCTCTTCGATGAGTTTGCGCTGGGTGCGATTGATCTTCTCGGGCACCTCGACCATTACCTGCACCAGTTGGTCGCCCTTGCCGGCGCCCCCGAAGACCGGGATGCCTTTGCCCCGGAGACGGAAGGTGCGCCCCGACTGAGTCCCCGGGGGGATCTTCATCTTGACCTTGGCTTCGAGAGTCGGGACTTCGACCTGGGCCCCGAGCACGGCCTGGGGAAAGCTTATCGGCACGGTGCAGTGAATGTCGGCGCCCTCTCGGGTGAAGAGGGGGTGGTCGGCGATGCGCACGGTTACGTGCAGGTCGCCCTTGCTATCGGCGGTCTGCTCGCCCTCGCCGCGGACCGTGCGCACGGCTCCGTTTTCGACGCCGGCGGGGATGCGCACGGCGAGCTCTACGTCCTTGGGCACCATGCCCGCCCCCCGGCAGGGCTTGCACGGCTTGTCGATCTTCTTGCCGGAGCCGTTGCAGCTGGTGCAGGGCCGGGAGGTCGAGAAGAAGCCCCGCTGCTGGCGGACGGCACCGCGGCCGCGGCAGGCCTCGCAGGTCGTGGGCGTGGTCCCGGCGGCGGCGCCGGAGCCGGAGCACGTGTCACAGGGTGCCGGGCGAGTGACGATGATGTCTTTCTCGACCCCGGTCGCGGCCTCGACGAAAGAAACCTCGAGGTCGTACGTCAGGTCCCGGGCGTTGCGGCCGCGACGTCGGCGGCCGCCCATGACGTCCCCGAAGAGCCCCTCGAGGATCTCCGCCATCGATCCGAGGTCGACCGGGTCGAAGCCCGCAGGCCCCGCGCCGCCCATGCCCTCGTGGCCCAGGCGGTCGTAGCGCGCCCGTTTGTCGCTGTCGCTGAGGACCGTGTAGGCCTCGCTGCACTCCTTGAAGAAGTCTTCGGCTTCCGGGTTGTCCGGGTTCCGGTCGGGGTGGAACTCGATGGCCCTCTTGCGGTAAGCGCGCTTGACCTCGTCGCCGGTCGCCGTGCGCTCGACCGAGAGCACCTCGTAGTAGTCGCGCTTGATGGTGGCCATCGCGGGGGAGTGTTGCGGGGATAGAACGCCCGGGCAAGGGGCGACAATGGCCGGGGACAGCCGCGCCTGCGCGGTCCGGGGGGGCGGGACGTACGGCCCCATGCTTCTCGACAAATGAGGCCCCGAGCGGAACAATGAGGGGGTGAATCGAAGCGAGCGCGTCGCAATGCGTCTGGAGTATCGGCTCTGAGTTCGGCCCTCATCTTCGAGGTCGCCCCCACCGAGTCCGGGCGCCGCCTCGACGTCGTGCTCGTCGCCCGGGTCGAAGGCATGAGCCGTGCCCGGGCCCGGCGCCTCGCGGCCGAGGGCAAGATTCGGGTCAACGGCCGCCTCGCCCGGAAGGGCAAGACCGTCGCCGCCGGCGACTCGGTAACGCTCGCCGAGGTGCCGCCGCCGGCAAGCTTTGCGGCGCTCCCGGATCCCGAGCTGCCCCTCGACGTGCTGCACGAAGACCCGCACTTCGTGGTGATCTCGAAAGCCGCGGGGGTGCCGAGCCATCCGCTGCGCGCCGACGAAGTGGGAACGGCGGCGAGCGCTCTCCTGGCCCGTTACCCCGAGATGGGCTGGATCGGGTACTCGCCCCGGGAGCCGGGCATCGTGCACCGCCTCGACACCAATACGACTGGCGTATTGCTCGCGGCGCGCGATGTCGAGACCTTCGAGGTGCTCAGGGACACGTTGCGCCGAGGCCACATCGACAAGCGCTACCTCGCCCTCTGCCAGGGTGAGGTGGTCGCCCCCGCCGTCATCGAGGCGCCGATCGACGCTCACCCTTCAGACCGCCGTCGAGTGCGCGCCCACGCGAAGGACCACGCCTACCCCCTCGCGAGCGCGCGCCATGCACGCACCGAGATAGAATCGGTCGAGGCCGCCGGGCCGATGAGCCTCGTGCGCGTGCGCGCTCGCACCGGCTCCCGGCATCAAGTCCGTGTGCACCTCGCCTTCTGGGGCCACCCCCTCGCCGGCGATCCGCTCTATGGCGGGCCCATGCTGCCGGGCCTCGGCCATCACTTCCTGCACGCCGAGTCGATAGCCTTCGTACACCCGGTGAGCGGTGAAGACGTGAAGGTCGTGGCGCCGCTGCCGCCGTCGCTACGCAAGATCGTCGACCGCCTGAAGCGTAGCTAGCGCGAGCCCGGACCTTCAGGCCCGAGGGGCCACAGCTCAAGTGGACGCGAGGTGCCGGGGTGCCGCGATGTGCGGCGCGATCGGCTCGGCGCGGACCGAGAGCACGCCGGCGAAGGCCTCGCGGTAGGCCCAGGCCAGGTAGAGCTGGCCGCTGAGCAATGCGATGGGCATGCCGAGGGAGGCGGGCTCGAAGGCCGCGTGGAAGAGCACGATGTTGACCATCACCGGGGCCAGCAGCGTCAGGGCGAGGGGCACGGCCCGGTTGCTCAGCAGCATGAGGCCTACGACCACCTCGGTTCCCTTGATGAGGGGGAACATGTAGCCCGCCGCCCCGAGGGCTCCGAGGAACGCGCCGGCACCGCCGGCGTGTTCGGGCAGGGGGATGAAGTTGAAGAAGCCGTTGAGGCCGAAGACGAGGAACGCGAGGCCGAGGAAGAGTCGAGCGGCGGTGGGCATGTGGCGAAGTACGTTCTGCATGGTTTTTCTCCTGATTGCGATGGCATGAACCTGCTTCTGTTGCGGCCACTTGACTAGTTGGTGGTTTTGCAAATGATTGTTCCATGAGGGGAACAGTCGATCTGGCCCTGGTTCCGGCCTTCGTCGAGGTTGTGCGCCAGGGCAGCTTCACCAAGGCCGCCAAGGCCCTCGGGCTTCCGAAGTCCACCGTCAGTCGCCACGTCACCAAGCTCGAAGAAGGGCTCGGGGCGCCCTTGTTGGTGCGGACGACGCGGTCCTTGCGGCTCACCGAAGAGGGGGATGTGTTTTACGCGCGCGTTTCGACCGCCATCGAGTCGGTCGAGGAGGCGGCCCGGGCGGTGGCGTCACAGCACGAAGTGCCCCGTGGGTTGCTTCGCATTTCCGTGCCGTCGGACTACGACCGGATGGGGCCGGTCCTCGCGTCGTTCGTCGCGCGCTATCCCGAGGTGAGCGTCGAAGTGAACGTCTCGGGTGAGCAGGTCGACTTAGTAGCGGAAGGCTATGACCTCGCCATACGCGCGGGTCGGCTGGCTGACAGCTCGCTCATCGCGCGCAAGATCACCACGGTCGAGTTTCAGCTTTTTGCGAGTCTCGAGTACTTGGCCGCCCACGGTGAGCCGCGCACCGTCGCTGACCTGGCAACGCACGACTGCGTACTCTTCAAGGGCCGTCATGGGGCCGCGCGGTGGACCCTCGAGGGCCCCGACGGTGCCGAGGATGTCGACGTGGGCGGCCGAGTGTCCGTCGACGACCTGGTCTTCGTCCGGGCCGCCGTCGTGGCGGGCCTTGGCGTCGGGTTTGTGCCCAGCGGGTTCTTTTCCGAGGACCAGGGCGTCGTCCGCCGCGTCCTGCCCGCCTACGGGAGGTCCTTCGGCGCGGTATACGTCGTCTACCCTGGATCGCGACACGTCCCGGCGAAGGTCCGGGCGTTTCGCGATCACGTTTTGGAGTCTTCGACGTGGAGTGACTAGCTGCCGACAGGCGGTGACCCCCGCGAACGGGACATTGTCGATTCTCCGGTTACACTGAAGGCTCATGACACACCTCACGCGCATCTTCCTCGTCGCCTTCCTCGTCACCTCCGCGGTCGCCTCGACGGGCTTGGCCCAGGATGCGCCGAACGTCCGGGTCATCGAGGAAGCGACCGTCGTTCGCGCGACTCAGCAGAGCCCCGCCGCGTTCTACGTGCTGCGCCGATCGAGGCATCAGGAGCGCCCCTCGGAGCTTCGGCAGAGCTTCGTGCGCGAGGTCGTGCGCAGCACCCGCTCCCTCCGCTAACCGTATTGAGAGGCGACGAAGGCTGCGCGGCCGCCTCGGCCTCCGCCGTGCGCGCGCCTTGGCATCGCAGCGATCCGTCGCGATCGCGCCCCGGTGAGAGAATCGACGGGGCGGGTCCGGTTTCGGGGAATGCCGAGGGCTTTGCCCAGTAGAGATGGGTGGAGCCAACGATGAACAAGCACAGCCGACGCTTTCGCCACGACGTCCAGGGCCGAATTCTGGGGATCCCGTACGACTTCCGGTGGCCCACCTTCGGCAAGATCGCCTCCCGGGTAGCAAATCCCCGGTCGGGCATGATCTCCCCCAAGGTCTGGGGATGGGGCTGGACCCTCAACCTCGCCCACCCCGGCAGCTGGGCGATCCTGGGCGGCGCGATGTTGCTCGCGGCCCTAGCCGTGGCCGTGCTTCCATGTCTGTCCTAGTGCGGGATCCAGAGCCACGGAAGGTTTCTCGCTTGTTCCGCGGCTCCCTCGCGGCGTCAGGAAACCTCGAAAATGCGCTGCATTTCCATCGGCTTCCTTCCTTGCGAGGAAACCGCGGTCCGTCGCGATACTCCCTCCCATGACTCTGCATCCCACACGAGTCACAGGGAGCGTACCCGTCGACAACAGAGATCAGGTTCGTGCCCACCTCCGGGAAGCGACGCAACGTAGCTACGTCGTTGCGTACCGCATCCTCGGCGACGCCGATCAAGCCCGGGATGCGTGCCAGGAGGCCGCGGCCCGGGCGCTCTCTGCCCGCGACCGCTACGATACGAAGCAACCCTTCTATCCCTGGTTCTATCGCATCCTGAAGAACCACTGCATCGATCGCATCAAGGGCCGCAAGCGGACCGTCTCTTCGGTTGAGGCCCCGGCCCGTGTCGACGGCGCTCGGTCAGCGGAGCGCAGCCTTCTGCATGGCGAACGCCACGCCGCGGTGGTCCGCGCCATCGCCGAGCTTCCCGAGGAGGTCCGGGAGGTCATCGAGCTCCGGCACTTTCAGGACTTGAGCTACGAAGAAATGGCCGAGGTCCTCGATTGCCCGGTGGGTACCGTGATGAGTCGCCTCTACCGCGCGCGTAAACGGCTGCGAACGATCTTGCTCCGTGACCCGGGGTTTGCGGACCACGCCACAGAGAGAGGAGGTGCCCGATGACCAAGTCTCGACAGCGCTGCGAGGCGTTGGTGGTGAAGGCGGTGGACGGCATGCTCACAGGCGAAGAGCAGCAAGAGCTCGAGGCGTTGCTCGAGGAGCACCCGGAGTACCGAGACGAGCTGGCGGATTTCGTGAGCATCAAGGAAAGCACCGACGCGCTCCGGGGCCGAATCCTCGAGGATAGAGGGATCGAGTCGGTGCGGTCCGATGCGACAGCACGGCTCTTGGCGGGCTCGGGCTTCTGGCTACTGCTCGCCTCGTCGGTCTTCCTCTTGGGGTTCGCGGCCTGGGCCTTTGCCGTCGACAGCACCGTGCCGCTCTCGATCAAACTCGCCGTCGGCGCCGGCGGGGCCGGCCTCTTCGCGCTCTTCATTCACGTATTGCGTATCCGTCGTCGCGCCCTCGGCCACGACCCCTACCGGGAGATCGATCAGTGACCGATTCCATCATTCGTTCGTCGGGGGGGGCCGTCACCGGCTTTCGTCACCGTCTCTTGCTGACGACCGTGGACCTGCCGCCGGGGAAGCGCATCGCTCGGGTCCTGGGCATCGTCCGCGGCAACTCGGTGCGTGCCCGGCACGTGGGTCACGACATCCTCGCGGGGCTCAAGAGCCTCGTCGGCGGCGAGATCCACGAGTATACCAAGATGCTCGCCGAGACCCGGGAGCAGGCCTTGGACCGCATGGCCGACCAAGCGGGCGGCCTCGGCGCAAACGCCATCGTCGGCCTGCGCTTCACCACCAGCATGGTGATGGGCGGCGCCGCCGAACTGCTTGCCTACGGCACGGCAGTGGTCCTCGAAGAGGACTGACCCCCCTACGCGGCGATGGCGCATCAGAAGGGGACGTTGAGTCCGATCTGGCCGATTACTCCGTTGCCGAAGCTGTTTGTGCGCCAGATGTATTCGAGGCCGACCTCGACGGTCGCGCCCCAAGCGAAGTCGAGGATGGAGCGCTCGAGGAATTCGAGGCGTACGACGATGAGCCCACCGACGAGGTGGCTTTCGAACTCGGTCATCTTCGGGTCGGCGGTCCAGAACTCGTCGGCCCCGGAGTAGCCCTGGTTGCTCTGGAAGAAGGACCGGGTCTGGGTGTAGTAGCGATAGCGCCCGCGCAGCAGGACGAGGCTTCCGATCTCCTGGTAGAGGCGCACCTCCGGCGTCAGGGCGGCGACGTCCCAGTTGTCGACATAGGCGCGGTAGATGAGATGGATGGCCGTGTTGGTCGGCTCGAGGAAGTACCCGAGGCGCCCGTGCACCGTGTGGCGGGTGCGTTGGTCCGGGTGGACTTCGCTGAGCAGCACGCTGTCGACGACGACGGAACGGTAAGGGTTTTGGAGGTATCCCGAGAGCAGGCCGAGGTCGTAGCCGACGTCGAGGGTGAGCCGCGGGGTGAGCGCCTGGCTCCACAGGAAGCTCATCACCATTCCGTTGAGGTCGCCCTGTTTGCCTCGGTTCGAGAGGTCGCCGCCGTCCGGTGACGACGTGTCGTTGCCTCGGAGGATCTTCCCGACCTCGTCGTGGAAGGCGGTGAAGTTGAAGCGCAGCACCGTCGCCCGGTCGGCGAGGGATAGAGACGTCGAGACGGTGCCGGCGAGGGACGAGTAGTCCGGCTCCTGGCTGTAGCGCCCGTTGACCGAGAGATCGAGTTGCGCACCTCCGAGGTCGAATTCCCGACCCGTGCCAAAACCAAAGTCGTGACGGATCTCGTTGAAGCGCACGTCGGTCAGGGCGCCCGAAGCGATGGAGGCGCTGGTGATCGAGTCGAGCAGGTAGTGGCCATTGAGGCGCACGCCGCCGGGGCTCTCGACGTTGGCGCTGATTTCCGGGGCGAGGACGCGCGTGCTCGTCTCCCAGTAGTAGTTGCCCCGGGCCTCGATGTTCCCGGTCCAGGTTCCCGAGGACTCGTCGGCGGAGGCCATCACGGGCAAGCAAGCGACCAGGGCCGCGAGGGCCGCGAGGGCCACGACAGGGACCGTGGTCGTGGGGCGCCGCATCAATTGCATCCGCAGCCGCCGCCGGTGCTCGTATGGCCGCCCGTCGCCCCCTCCCGGGAGTCGTTCACGTGGGCGTGGAAACCGGCTTCTCCGGCTTCGCGGCTCGTATCCATGCCGGGACGCGAGAGGTCTCCGCGCTGGTAGGGCGACACGGTCGCGCAGCCGGCAATACAAAGCGCTGCCGGGAGCAGGATCAGCAGGATGAGCAGGATCTGCTGGGGCAGGCGGAGAGGTCTCGGAGGTCGCAAGGGGAACTCAGTCTTCGAGCAGCTCAGCGAGGCTTACCAGCGGGGTGAGCAACGTGCGGGTGAGGCCGCGGAGCGTCTCGTCGGTTCGAATCACATCGGCCGCGTGCGGGCCGACCGTGTAGTACGCACGGACGAAGGCCCTGCCAAGGCCGTTTGTCAGGAGATGTCGATCGCGGAAGCGCCGGAGGGCGCCTATCTCGGCCGCGAGGGGGGAGCCGTAGGCCGCCGTGGCGACGAAGCACGGGGTCACGGTCGTGAAGTGAATCTCGGTCGTCGTGATTTCGGCGACCTCGACCGGGCCGCGGTCGTTGCAACTGTCGACGGGCCGGATGCCCAGATAGTAGGTGGTCTCGGGCTGGAGGCCTCCGAAGCTCACCTCGATCACCTCGCCCAGGGCGGCGTCCGTCGGCACCATCAACTCGACGGTGTCGAGGTTCGCGGCGAAGGCCGGCTGGGCGCGGCGGAACGACTCCTCGTCGACGATCGGGTCCGTTCCGTAGCGAACCTCGTAGCGGCCGATTCCGCGCTCAGCCGTCGGGACGACGAAGGAGACGTTGGCCCAATGGTGGGAGTGCTTGATGTCTTCGTGAATCGCGGTGGCGAGCTCGGTGACCGGCGCCGGCGGCATGTCGAGGTCGCAGTAGCCGAGGCAGGTTCTGTCTGGAGCGCAGATGAAGCCATCGGCGCAGGGCAGCGTATCGCCGCACTCCTCGCCGCATTCGCGGGGCGGGTCGTCCGCGGCGCAGACATTCGTCGAGATGGTATTGACCCGGACCCGGCTGCCACCTGCCATGGCGAGCAGGCGGTCGGCGCCGCTGCCGGGGGCGTCGGTCGGGTCGTCCGAGATGACCGGCCCCATGGGCGCGACGTCGCCGTTTACCCCGTGAACGTCGCCGTAACCCGCGGGAGCGCCGGTCTCCCAGGTGCCGCCGGTGGGACCGAGGGTGAAGGGCACGGCGTAGAGGACCGAGGGCTGGCCGCGGTACGGGTAGCCGTAGTTTTGTGCCCAAAAATCCCAGGCCCCGGTGGGCGCTATCGGTGTCGGGTAGGTGAGGTCGTTGAACTCGTCGTTGTAGTCGCCCTCGACGTTGACCTCGATGTACGCGACGTATTCGCCGTCGTTCCAGGTTTCGGGCACGTCGAACTGCACACGGCGCAGGGAATCGCCGGCGGGGGTCGCCATGGTGACGGCGTCGATGTCGGGCATCACCCGGCGCACGTCTTCGGCGAAGCGCGCGACGTCCGGGTGGTCGTTGCAGCCCAGCGAAGCGCAGCGGTTCACGTCGCGGCGCGGTGGATAGATGGAGGTGGTCTGCATCGAGCGCATCGTTGGCGCACCCGACTCCACGAAGGGCTCGCTGTAGTTCGCTGCCTGGTCGTCGCCGGTGAGGTAGCGCCCCTTGTCCGAGTTGAAGACGCTGGCGCAGCTCACCGCGTCGAGGGCTTCTCGGCGCGTCGTCGAGACATCGAAGGAGAGGCAGTAGTAGTCGTCGCGGGAGAAGTCCGGTGAGGTCCGGGAGGCAAAACCTTCGGCGGCGCGATCCTGGAAGATCACCCGCGGGAACTGCGCTGCGCCCGGGGCCGCGGCGCGGCGATGCCCCCAGATGGGCAGCACGCCTTCCCGGCGCCCGTAGGGCCAGCGGAAGCCGCTGTTCATCTGGGAGGCGCCGGGGCGGTTGCCGACACCTCGGTAGGAGGTCGCCTGGGTGAGGCGCAGGGTGTCCATGAACGTGCCGTCGGCCCGTTCGATCCAGATGGCGATTTGGGCCCTGGCGGTGGGCGTGAATTCGATTTCGACGACGCGGCTGCTACCGGCCTCCCCGTCGGGGCCCTCGGCGGCGGCGGGCACGGTGGTGAGCAGGGCGAGCAGCGCACCCAAGATTGCCCGTCGAAGTGCTCGTCCATACCAAGGCATCGAAGGGTGCAGTCTAGTGTCCGAGGAGGGCGTAGTCGAATTGGCCACCAGCACCTGGTCGCTTCAGCGACCTCGCTTTTTCGAGCCTCTCTTGGACCCTTTGGACCCCTTCGGGGCGCCCTTTCGCGCACCCCCTCGTGACCTATCTCTTTTGGGGCCGGCTCCGGCGTCGAGGCCCTCTTCGAGGCTCCCGATGCGGTCCCGAAGCCTCGCCGCGGTCTCGAACTCGAGATTCTCTGCCGCGACGAGCATTTCGCTGCGCAGCTCTTCGATGAGCTCCGGGAGGAGCTCCGGGTCGCCTTCCCCGACGCCCTTTTTGAGGATGGGGATCACCACGTAGTCGTGGGTCCCGGCCGTCGGGTCCATGTCGAAGACGGCCTTCTTCACCGTTTCCGGCGTGATGCCGTGTTCGACGTTGTAGGCCGCTTGGATCTCCCGGCGTCGGAGCGTCTCGTCCATCGCGCCCTGCATCGCTTTGGTGATCCGGTCGGCGTACATCAAGACCCGGCCGTTGACGTTGCGCGCCGCCCGGCCGGAGGTCTGGATCAGCGACCGGGGCGAGCGGAGGAAGCCCTCCTTGTCGGCGTCGAGAATGGCGACGAGGGAGACCTCGGGCAGGTCGAGGCCCTCTCGGAGGAGGTTGATGCCGACCAGCACGTCGAACTCCCCGCGCCGGAGGTCCCGGAGGATCTCCATGCGTTCGAGGGTGTCGATGTCGGAGTGCAGGTACCGGATCTTCACGCCGAGCTCCGTGTAGTACTCGGTCAGATCCTCGCTCATGCGCTTGGTGAGGGTCGTGACCAGCACGCGCTCGTTTTTCGCGACGCGGTCGCGGATCTCCTTCAGGAGGTCGTCGACCTGTTGTTTCGCAGGCCGCACTTCGATGACGGGGTCCATCAGCCCCGTCGGGCGGATCACCTGCTCGACCACCACCCCGGCGGTCTGTTCGATTTCGTAATCGCCGGGGGTGGCGCTGACGTAAAGGACCTGGTTCACCTTGCCCTCCCACTCGTCGAACTTGAGTGGTCGGTTATCGAGGGCGCTCGGTAGGCGGAAGCCGTGCGAGACGAGGGTCGTCTTCCGGGAGCGGTCGCCCTTGTACATGGACCCTATCTGCGGGACCGAGATGTGGGACTCGTCGAGGATCAGCAGGTAATCGTCGGGGAAGTAGTCGATGAGGGTCGGTGGGGCCTCTCCGGCATCGCGCCCCGACATGTGGCGCGAGTAGTTCTCGATGCCGTGGCAAAACCCCATCTGCTCGAGGAGCTCGAGGTCGTACATGGTGCGCTGTTCGAGGCGCTGCCGTTCGAGCAGCTTGTTCTCGGACTCGAGGAGGGTGAGGTGCACCTGGAGTTCTTTGCGGATCGACTCGAGGGCGACCTTCCGCTGCTCGGCAGGGGTGACGTAGTGGGAGCCGGGGAAGATGGCGTACTGGTCGAGCTCGCCGAGGGTCTCGCCGCGGAGGGGGTCGACCTCGCGGATCGATTCGATATCGTCGCCCCAATACTCGATGCGCACGGCGACGTTGTCGGAGTGGGCGGGGAAGATCTCGACGACGTCGCCGCGCACCCGGAAGGTCCCGCGGTGGAAGTCGACGTCGTTGCGCTGGTACTGAATCGAGACCAGGCGCCGGAGCAGCTCGTCGCGACGCAGGGTCTCGCCGACTTTTAGCTCGATCAGCATCTCGTGGTACCACTCGGCCGACCCGATGCCGTAGATGCACGACACGCTGGCGACGATGATGACGTCGCGGCGGGAGAGCAGGGACCGAGTCGCCGAGTGGCGCATGCGGTCGATGTGGTCGTTGATGATCGCGTCCTTGTCGATGTACGTGTCGGACGACGGGATGTAGGCTTCGGGCTGGTAGTAGTCGTAGTAGCTGACGAAGTACTCGACAGCGTTGTCCGGGAAGAGCTCCTTCATCTCGCCGTAGAGCTGGGCGGCGAGGGTCTTGTTGGGCGCCATGATCAACGTCGGCCGTTCGTATTGTTCGATGACGTTGGCGACGCTGAAGGTCTTGCCGCTACCGGTGATGCCGAGGAGGACCTGATGGCGCTCACCGGCTTCGAGGGCAGTCATCATCTGCTCGATGGCCCGGGGCTGATCGCCCTTCGGGGACATGCGAGTGCTCAGCTGGAAGAGGTCGCCCATGACGCCCACGGCTTACCACGCCTCGGCCCGGGGGCCCGCGCGGCGGCCGGAATCTCATGACAGCGGGATGTCAGTAGCCCCACGTCCGGGGAGCCCGGCTCTTCAGTCCACTTCGTTCAACTCGACGAGGCGCCGCAGCCAGGTGGCGTTGTCCGGGTGGAACGTCGAGGCGTAGACCGAGAACCGAGCCTCGTCGGCATCGATCCCGGAGCCACCGCTGAGCACGCCGACGACCCAAACCCGGCCCCCGAGGCGAGCGAGGGCGGGGCCGCCGGAGTTCCCCGAACGCGTCGTATAGCCCATCAGCTGGGCGACGTGCCCCGACGGGCGGGTCGTCAGGAGGCCGTCGTCCAGGTCTGAGATCTGATTCCATCCTTGGTAGCGGTGGGATTCTCCGTAGCGCGCGGGCCAGCGATTCCAGCCGACGAGTTGCACCGGTCGGTCCACCCAGTTTTCGGGAGCATCGTTCGCGCCGAGCAGCACCGGGGTCGCGTGGCCGAGGCGCGGGGGTACGGCGTCGTGCAGTTCGAGGAGGGCGAGGTCGTGGCCTCGGTCGAGCTCTGCGGGCGAGGGGCCGTCACCGCACGCGGTCGGTTCGCCGTAGGCGAGGGGGTGCATGTGGCACCGGGCGACGGTGAAGCGCGTATCGGCGGTTTCGCCTCGGGGGTCGACCGAGACCGTCGGGATGAGGGCGCCATGGGCGACGCAGTGGGCGGCGGTCAGCACGTGGCGGGGGCCGATGAGGGTACCGCTGCAGCCGGTCGACAGCCGGACCACCTCGCGATGCATGACATCGCGGTTACCCTCGGCGTCGGCGTGGAAAATCATGGACCACGTGACGCGGTCGGGGCGCCCGCCTCCGCAGGCCGAAAGTGAGGCGGAAAGGGCCAGGGCGCATACCGCTGCCGTGATGGATCGAGTCACCCACGCGGCAGATACAGCTTGCACGATGTAATTCACGATGGGTCCTAAATGAGTCGGCGCAAGGGGTGGTCTTTTCGAGGTAGCGTCTCGAATCCATGAATCAGACGCCGTTACGCATGCTGCGCATCGTGCTCGTCGGCGTTGGGGCCTACGCCGCCTACCTGGTGCTCGAGCCTTATGGCCTCGGTTGGCTGGTATTGCCCGGGGCGGTGGCCATCATCGCGGGGCTCTTCCTCTATCGATGGGTCCGCGTGAGGCGTATCCGCCGGGAAATCGCTCGGGAAGACGCCTGGGCCCAGGCCGTGGTGGACGGGGCATCGAGGCCCGCGGCAATTGACGCGGTGCGTAATGCCGTCCGCGCCGCCGAGTCCGTGGATGACCGGGTCCGCCTCACGGTGCTGCTCTCGGACTTGATCGACGCCGAAGGCCGCCGCGAAGAGGCCGACGAACTGCTCGGGTCCCTCGACATGCGAACCCTGCCGCCGATCGAGGGCGGCGTCGTTCGCCACGCCCGGGCGACGCTGCGGCTTCGCGAGGGAGATGCTGAGGGGGCCCGGCAGGTATTGACTCCGCGGGCGCCGCGGACCGGGGACGAAGATCTCGACCAGCGTCTCGAGCTCCTCGATGCGACGGTGGACCTCGAGCTCGGGGAGGCCGAGAGAGCTCTCGAGGCAGCCGTGCGGTTGCGTCGCGCAGCCGGCGCCGATGAGGCTCTCGCCCTCGAAGCTCGCATCGTTCGGGCCGCAGCCCTCGATGCCCTCGGCGACCATGAAGAGGCCGTCGAGGCCTTGGTCGCCCTCGGCGCGGAGGTCGTCGAGGCCCTCACCGCCCTCGGCGGGCCGAGGCTCCGGGGTCTCGCGGAAGAAGCCCAAGAAGCCCAAGAAGCGGAGTCGCCATGAAGAAGGTCGTGATTCACACAGCCGGGGGCTACGACCGGCTGCGCTTCGAGACCCATCCGGACCTGACGCCGGGTCCCGGCGAGGTGCGCGTCGCGGTGGCCTACGCCGGCGTCAACTTCGCCGATTGCGTCGTGCGTCTCGGCCTCTATCAGTCGGCGAAGGACTTCGTGGGTTGGCCCATCACCCCCGGCTTCGAGATCTCCGGCGTCGTCGACGCGGTCGGAGAGGGAGTCAAAAGCCCTGTGGTCGGCGACGAGGTCGTCGCGGTGACACGCTTCGACGGCTATGCATCCCAGGTGGTGGTCTCGACGGACAGCGTCTTCCCCATCCCCGAACCCCTGACCCTCGCCGAAGCCGCCGCGTTCCCGGCGGTGCACCTGACGGGATGGTACGCCCTGTCGATGCTCGCGCACCCACGCAAGGGTGAAGACATGCTGGTGCATTCTGCGGCCGGCGGCGTCGGCAGCGTATTGACCCAACTCGGCAAGATTCACGGTTGCCGGGTCGTTGGCGTGGTCGGCCAGAGCCACAAAGTCCCCCACGTCGAAGCCCTCGGCGCTGACGCCGTCATCGACAAGTCGCGACAAAACCTCTTTCGCCGCGCCGAAGCTGAGGCCCAGGATGGCTACGGCGTCATCCTCGACGCCAACGGTGTGGCGACCCTCAAGGCCAGCTACGACCACCTCGCCCCCGGCGGGCGCCTCGTGGTCTACGGCTTCCACACCATGTTCAGCCGCAACCGTGGAAAGACCAGCCTGCCCAAACTCGCCTGGGGTTGGTTGCGCACGCCGCGCTTCGACCCTCTCTCCATGACCAATGACAACAAGAGCGTGCTCGCCTTCAACCTCAGCTACCTCTTCGAACGGAACGACATTCTGACCGAGGCGTGGGCCGACTTGAGCGGTTGGCTCGCCGAGGGGCGCCTCGCCCGCCCCGTCGTGAAGGTCTACCCCGCCGCCGATGTCGCCGAGACGCACCGCGCCCTCGAGTCGGCGGGCACCGTCGGCAAGTTGGTACTGGCGTTCTGAGCCGGCCAGACGCCCCGCGTTTTGCGCGTGGGTCTGGCCGTTCCTGCTAGAGTCAGGGGTGCCCAGGCTGATTGTCGCAGTCTTGTAGCCGGGCCTAGTGCGTCGCGGGTCGGGCCTCAGCCCTTCGCCTTGGCGAAGGCTCCCATGAGATCCGCGAGCTTCTCGGCGCCTTCGATACTCATCGAGTTGTAGAGGCTCACGCGCATGCCACCGACCGAGCGGTGGCCCTTGATACCCATGAGCTCCGCGGCCGCGGCCTCCTCGAGGAAGGCCCCCTCGAGGTCTTCCGTCGGCAGGCGGAAGACCACGTTCATCACGGAGCGCGAGGCCTCTTCGACGGGGCATCGGTAGAAGTCTGGAGCCCCGGCGATCGCATCGTAGATGAGCCCGGCCTTCTTGCGGTTCCGGCGCTCCATCTCTTCGAGGCCGCCCTGGTCCGCCATCCAGGCCAGCACGTTGCGCATCATGTAGATGGCAAAGGTCGGTGCCGTGTTCTGGAGCGAGTCGGCTTTGTCGAGGGTGCGGTACTGGAAGATCGACGGGATGTCCGTGCGGCCCTTCTCGATGAGCTCGTCTTTGATGATGACCAGAGTGACCCCCGGGATGCCGAGGTTATTCTGGGCCCCGGCGTAGATGAGGTCGGCTTTCGAGACGTCCATCGGCCGCCAGCAGATGTCGCTCGACATATCGAGGACCAGCGGCACGTCCCCGGTCTCGGGGAGGTCGAAGAACTGCGTGCCGTAGATCGTATTGTTGGTCGTGAGATGCAGGTAGGCCGCGTCTTTGGCCACGGCGATCTCGTCGCGGGCGGGCACGCGCGTATGTTTGCCGTCGTCGCCGGCGGTATTCGCCGCCTCCCGGGCCTCTCCGACGAGCTTGGCCTCGGCTACTGCCTTTTCGCCCCAGGTACCGCTCACGACGTAGTCCGCCGTCGTCCCCGGGTGCAGGAGGTTCATCGGCACGATCGCGAACTGTCCCCGGGCGCCCCCTTGCATGAAGAGCGTCGAGTAGCCGTTGGGGATCTCGAGCAGTTCCCGGAGCAGCTTCTTCGTCTCGGCGTGTACCGCCATGTACGGAGGTTTGCGGTGGCTGTGCTCGAGGATGCCGATCCCCGTGCCCTGATAGTCGAGCAAGTCACCTTGGGCGCGCTCGAGAGCCGGGACGGGCAGGGTGGCGGGACCGGGGGCGAAGTTGAAGACGCGGTGGGCCATGGGCCGGAGCGTAGCGCCCCGGCGTCAGGGCGGCACCCTCCCGTTCGAGCTGGCTGGGCGCGAGGAATCGGATTGCCGTTCGTCGGTCTCGGTCCGACGTTGAGCCTCGACATCGAGGCGGGTCACGTGAGTGCGTCTGGCGGAGTGCTCTTCACCGTCGGAGTGCACAGCTGGCTCTGGGACGACCTCGGGCTCATGGCCGACGTCGTATACAAAGTCCTCGCCGGGTCGGGCTTGATTCATCGAGTGACGATCAACCTCGCATTCATCGGTCGGCTCTTCCTTTGACGACTCGTGGGCCGGCGCCCGACCCAGAGCGCGAACGCACCGGACTCGAGCCCCGCCAAAGAAAAAGGCCGCACTTTCGTGCGACCTTTGGTGGAGCTGTGGGGGATCGAACCCCAGACCTCTAGAGTGCGGATCTAGCGCTCTCCCAGCTGAGCTACAGCCCCGAGGGGGCGAACTATACACACGGGCTTTGAGGGCGCAACCGGTGCCCCGGGGCGGGGGCCGGCTCTGGCTTTTGTCGGGGCTTCGTGGCAGGAGGACGGCACCCCTCGCCGCATGCTTTCCGCACCCTCGTCGTCCCGACGCCCGAAGGAGACCGCCATGGCCAAGAGCCTCGACTATTACCTCATCGACGAAGAGCTCACCGAAGAGGAGCGCCTGGTCCGGGACAACGTCGGCCGCTTCGTCGACGAGAAGATCAAGCCGGTGATCGCCGAGCACTACGAGGCCGGGACCTTCCCGATGGAGCTCATCGCCCAGTTCGGTGAGCTCGGTCTGCTCGGGGCGAACCTCGAGGGCTACGATTGCCCGGGCATGGGCGACGTGGCCTATGGCCTCGCGATGCAGGAACTCGAGCGCGGCGACAGTGGCGTGCGCTCCTTCTGCTCGGTCCAAGGCAGCCTCTGCATGTATCCCATCCACGCCTTCGGCTCCGAGGAGCAGAAGCAGAAGTACCTGCCTGGCATGACCCGGGGCGAGATCATCGGCTGCTTCGGCCTCACCGAGCCCGACTTCGGCTCGAACCCCACGGGCATGATCACCAAGGCCGAGAAGCTCCCCGGCGGCGGCTACCGGCTCAACGGCACCAAGCGCTGGATCACCAACGGCAACCTCGCCCAGATCGCCATCGTCTGGGCGAAGCTCGACGGTGTGGTCCGCGGCTTCATCGTACCCACCGAGACCAAGG